>CAMLNG010000243.1 GCA_946481195.1 uncultured Chromatiaceae bacterium | reverse complement strand
TATATTCCGCTGCCAGCGCCGGTGTGACGCCAGCAAACGGAAACAGCCGCAGCAAACGCACCACACTATTCATAAACAGATAAATACTGGTTGATTCCAGCGGCTCAATAAAACCACTGGACAGTCCCATCGCCACACAGTTATTCAGCCAGACCTGCTTGCGCCGACCGGTCTGATAACTTATCACCCGCGGCTCCATCAGCGCCAGCGTTTCAAGACCATCGAGCAAACGCTGCCGCGCCGCTTCGTCGGACAAATAATCCGCCGCATACACCAGGCCATTACCGACCCGGTGCTGCAGCGGGATCTTCCACTGCCAGCCGGCACCATGCGCAATGGCGCGGGTGTAAGGTGGTAATGTCGCGGCACTTTGTGTTTGCACCACCACGGCTTTGTTGCAGGGTAACCAGTGGTCCCAGCGTTCAAAGCCGGCATGCAGGGTTTGTTCTATCAACAGCGCGCGAAAACCGGTGCAATCGATAAATAAATCGCCAGCCACTTCCCGGCCATCGTCCAGGATCAGACTGCGAATATCGCCATTGGGCTGCTGCAGCACCTGATTGATTTTGCCTTCGATGCGCACACAGCCGAGCTTTTCACTGAACTGACGTAAAAACCGCGCGTAGCGGCCGGCATCGAGGTGGTAAGCGTAACTGAGCAGGCCTTGTTCTGTTTTAGCGAATTTATGCGCGCGGGCGGCCTGTAATTCCAGACAATAGTCACCAAAAGGCGCAGCGATGCCCTGCGTCAGACCGTGCAGATAATAATGCTGAAAATCGGCGAGAAAACTGCCTTTGCCGGTGGTACCAAAGGGGTGAATATACCTGTCGCCAACCTGGCCCCAGTTTTCAAATGAAATACCGAGTTTAAAAGTGGCATCGGTGGCACGCATAAACTCCTGCTCGTCGATACCAAGCAAATTATGGAACAAGGTCACCGGCGGTATGGTGGATTCACCGACGCCGACAGTGCCAATTTCTTCTGATTCCACCAGCACCACTTCGACCAGGCCCTGCAGCCGTTTTGACAACGCCGCTGCCGCCACCCACCCGGCAGTACCGCCACCGGCGATCACCACTTTTTTCACTGCACCTGAGATGGACATGGTCGCTCCTTTTGTTATTTTTTTAGCGGTTTAACCGATGTTGCAGCATGGCGCGCAGCTGCCGCGCCATACCTTCATCGAGATTTCCAAGCACGCCGCGTGCAGCCTCCGGCAAATGCGCGCCGGCCTGCTCTGGGTCGTCAAACACATAATAATTCAGCAGCGCCTGCCAGCCGCGCCGCTCATGCTCGGGTTTATCTCGCAAGCACAACAGCGCGTGGTACAGCAGATTCATGCCCGAACCGGTATAACGCGGCGCGCTGCTCCACCAATGGTTAATCAGGATGTTCAACGGCCCCGGCGCTTCGACCTGATGCCACCACATCGAGGGTAAATACAAAGCATCGCCGGGCGCCAAATCGGCGATTTGACCGGCCGCCAGCGCTTTGGGGAAATTCGGATACAACGCCAAATCCGGCGCAGCAAAATCGACCATGCTGATAGCCTGGCCGCCCGGCGTCGGCTCCAGCGGCCCCGGATATAAGTTCGCCACCTGCTCCGGCGGAAATAACGTGAAACGCCGCACGCCGCGCACGCAGCAGGCTAGGTTGTCAGAGGCATCATAATGACAAGCGGCAACACTCTGGTTACCCAGCCAGATGCTGACTCGTTCTGGCTCGGTCACAAATGGAACATCCGCTTTCGGGATAGCAATACTGTGGCTGTCCTGCAAACCGGGGAAATGGCTTTGCAGCAAATTCGAGGCGATATAGACCGAAGGCGCTGCGGCCGGATCCGGTGATGCTAAAGCGGCCAACAGCTGGTTCAACACGGCATCGACCTGCCCGAGCTGCGTGTCGTAATTCAGCGCGGTGCCGCTGTCATTGTAAAAATAGCGGCCGCGTAGCCCGGCCGCGCCCTGATAAACCTGGGTTGGCCGGCCATTGTAAAAACTCAGCAGATAATCGGCGCAGGCTTTGGCGCTGGTTATATTTTGCCCGGCAGATGTAGCTTCGTCTTGCAGGCTAAGCTCGGTCAGCGGCCAGTGCCGCACCAGCCCACGCAGGATCAACGGCGCTTTGGCCGCTGCAATGACCTCAGTAAAATCTGCCGGCAATTCGCCGGGCTGGCACTGCACTTCTGCGCTGCGCTGCTGAATGGCATCACTGAGGTACAACGCGCTCATTGGCTCTCCTTCGATGGCTGACTCAGATCTGCTGCTGGTGCAGCTGCTGATTTTTCCGGTCGACTAACTGCTGAATATTCGACAGGGAACTCAACTGGGCATAAATCAGCGGCAAAAAGCCGGACTGATTGAGCCGCTGCAGGTCGTCGCCGCTAAGCTGTGCCAGACGCGCGCTGCTGATGCTGTAATTGCCGGTCAGCCGGTGTTTTTCGCCGTTATCGAGCGCAAATTCAATATTCAGCGGTTCAATCAAATCCAGCTGTTCCAACGCCTGAAACAGCAGGGGCTCTATGGCCAGACTGCGCTGAATTTGTTCAAGCCGGCCGGAAATATACTGCAGATAAGGGCTGGCACCGCCTTGCGGTAAAAACAACGGCAGCCCGGCCGCATTCTGGCTGATACGTGGATGATTGATATCAATATGCACCACGGCGTCGCGTGGGTCTGGTGCTTGCCCTGATGTGTGTTCAGCGCCGAATGCCATACCCGCCGGGCGCTGAAAGCCGATTAAAAACGGGCCTTTTTCGGCGGCAAGCGGCACATAGCGCGCATCCCAGCCGTTGGCCGCAGCGGGCGTCAGAAACAAATTTTCGTCCGCCGCCAATCCCAGCAACACCACCGCCTGCCAGTGGCCGGCGTCGCGGCGCAGCAGAATTGGATATTGTTTTTGCAGTTCAGACCATTCCAGCGCAAAGGCCGGCAGCGCGGCAACCGCATCACCAAAAGCGGCGCCAAACTGATGCAGGACACGCAATTCCTGATGGTCGATATTATTCAGTAACATATGTCTGGTCATCTGCAGATCCCACTCAGACCGTGAAAACGGCAACAGCCTGGCGTAAAAATCAGGCTGTTGCTGCTGGCTGCCGGCCCAAACGGACCGGCGGTTTCAGGCTCAGAACTCGTAACGCATACCGACCTGATAACGCGCATCGAGGTCAGTTAAATACCACAACATGGCTTCGTTGCGGGCATGCGAACGGCTGTTTTCACCGGTTAAGTTCAGACCTTCGACAAACACCGTCAGCTTCTCGTTTACATCGTAACTGACGTTGACGTCGAGCTGCCAGTAGTCCTCTTCAAAGCGCGGGTTGTTCGAACCACCTTTGTTGACTTCGGCGAGGTATTTGTCACGCCAGTTCCAGGCAATACGCGCCTGCCAGCCGTCTTTTTCGTAGATACCAATCAGGTTGGCGGTATCGCTGAGGCCGATTAAGGCAAACTGTGATTCGGCCGGATTGGCGGTCACATCAAAGCCAACGTCGCCGCGCACTATGGTGTAGTTGGCCTGGATACCAAAACCGGTTTCACCGAAGAAGTGCTGCACCGCCAGTTCACTACCATAAATCTTGGCGGATCTGTTGTTATCCGGTGTATTGGTGCGGAAGGTCATTTCCGGGTCGTCACTGTTAGCGACTAAATCAAAACCCGGATTGTTGGCGAGGAAATCAATCTGCGCCTGAGTCGCGAGGAATTGTGGGTTCGGGCCGTATTTGGCAATCATATCCGGGTGATTACGGAACTGGGTGAACACCATCATCGCATACAGATAAGTATCATCCTGCGGCAGACCAGCAGCACGCAGTGCCTGAATGGCTGACAAGGCGCGTGGACCTGCGGTCACATCGCGAATGCCCAGCAGTTTCTGGTCAACCTGTTTGCTACCGATAAAGTTCACCACGTCTTTCTGGAACAGACCGGCCGACACATAACTGGCTTCGTTGTAATACCATTCCAGCGACAAGTCATAGTTGGACGATTCCAGCGGCAACAGGCCAGGGTTAGACGCGTTTGCAGTCGGCTGGGCACCAAACAGCGTAGAACCGCCGCCACCACCGAAGTTCGACGCTGACACGCCCAAGCTGCTTAAACCAGCGCGGGCAATAGTTTTACTGAACGAGAACCGGCTGATCAGGTCGTCACTCAGATGCAGGGTTAAATCCAGGCTGGGTAACAGGTAGTCGTAGTCGTTTTTCGCGGCAAAAGGCGCTGCCGGTTTGCTGCCATCAACATAAGACACGATGTCGTTGTTATCTTCCCAGCGGAAATAGACTGAGTTCACCAGCGAGCTGGATTCCGACTCAGTTTTTTCGTAGCGCAGGCCGGTTAACACATCAAACGGCATCTTGCCGACTTCACCGGTCAGTGACAGTTGGAAATAAGCCGCTGTGGTGTCTTCTTTGACGATATTGTCAAATGACAGACTATTCTCAACGCCAGTTGGAATGCCCGGATACAGCTTCAGCGCTGCATCATATAAAGCGCGTGGGTCGGCGATAAAACCATAACCACCGGCTTTGGGGCTGTAGTCTTTAAATTCACCCGGTAAATCAAATGGCTGGATTAAAGCACCAAATTCCCCCGGATGACCGACGTTCCAGTTGCCAAGTGCAATGTTATTGCCGGCCGTTTGCATGGAACGTGATTCCATAGCGCGGGTTTCAACACCGAAGTCAAAACGGCCATCTTCCAGTTCATACAGGAAGTCGAGTTTGACCTGCTGAATATCACTTTCCTGGCTGGCGTTTCGAATACGCGCAATCGAAGAACCAACATCACCGGCGTCAACAGTACCGTTGGCGTTGGCGCCTTTGCCCGGCACTTTGTCGTTATACACGTTCAGGTAAGTTGGCAGGTCCGCGCCCCAGAACCATTCGCGCGAGGTGACAATTGGCGCACCTAAACCAACCGCCAGTTCACCGGAACCGCGTGGGCCTGTGCCGCGGCTGTACATGTTCGAGTCGTGCGCATCCAGCACAATAGTTAAATCGTCGCTGTATTCATAAGCGAAATTCACGCCCAACGATTTCAGCGTGTTGGTTTGTTCACGCCACTGCTGCTCGTAACCTTCGTCGACCGCGCCTGAGTATTCTTCTTTGATATAACTCGGGGTTTTCACCAGATTGTTATCAAATTCAACAATCTTGGTGTTGCTGCCGGTTTGCACCCAGTTGGTGATTTCACCGCGGTGTTCCACCAGATTGTTTTCGGCGAAGGTGTAATCGCCGGTCATGCTCAGTTTGTCTGACGGCTTAAACTGCAGCGTTAACTGCGCGTTGTCACGCTCGCGCTGCGAATCAGAAAAGGCATAACGGATATCGTTTGGCCGGGCATACAACTGGCCTTGTGCCGGGGCGTTTTTCACTGTGGTGGCAGTGTTGTTCCATAAGCGGTTTAAGTCGGCCACATCATCCCAGTAATCGACCTGCCAGTCGTTCACAGTGGCACCGGTATAACCGGAATCACGTTCCTGATGGCTGGCAGTGAGGCTGACGCCGAATTTACCGTCGTCGGTGGCCTGACTGAAAATACCGGAAATTTCCGGCGTGATGTCGTCGCCGGCGCGGTTGGTGGTGTCATGCGCCGCTTTCACACCGATGCTGGCGATGTCTTCTTTGCGCTCCAGTGGGCGTGAGGTTTTCACGTTCACTGTGGCACCTATACCGCCGGTGGCAATATTGGCTTTACTGGTTTTGTAGACTTCAACGCCGCTGATACTTTCCGACGCCAGATTCGAGAAGTCAAAAGCGCGGGCACTGCCGCCGCGGGTGGTGCCGTCTGCACCGGAGCCGGCGCCGTATGTGGTAGCGGATGGCATAGTGCGGCCGTTCAGCGTCACCATGTTGTTGTCACCGCCAAAACCGCGCACTGTGACTTCAGCACCTTCACCGTTGGTACGGCTGATGGACACGCCGGTGATGCGCTGCAGCGATTCGGCCAGGTTGGTGTCGGGGAATTTACCGATATCTTCGGCGGAGATGGCATCGACGACACCCATAGATTCGCGTTTGATGGCGGTAGCCTGTTGCA
>CAMLNG010000242.1 GCA_946481195.1 uncultured Chromatiaceae bacterium | reverse complement strand
TTCGACGAACTATTGCAGGGCTATTATGGCCACAATCAGCGCCGGTCGTTTTTTCTGCAGGATCAGTGGCAATATAATCCAACGCAAAGCCTGCTGTTGGGGGCACGTTATGACGAATCCAGAGTCAGCGGCCATCGTATCAGTCCAAGGCTCGGTTGGGTCTGGCAACGGTCTGAGGCGCAACAAATCAAAGTGTTATATGGTTCGGCCTATCGCGCAGCAAACTTATACGAATTTGCCACCAACTTCAGCTTTGGCCAGCCGGTGCCGCAGGATGAAGTGATCAATTCCGCCGAGCTGGTGTATGAGCAGCGTCTGTCACCCCGTTTCAGTTACCGCTTAGCCTGGTTTGATGCCGATATGCGCCGGTTAATCCGCATGAGGCCGGATGATGCAGTGTTCAGCAATGCCGAACGGTTGCATCAACATGGGCTGAATCTGGACCTGGACTGGCGGCTCGAAGGCGGCCGGATGCTGACCACAGCCTGGTCCTGGCAACGTGGCCGCGATCCGAGCGGTTATCCACTACAAAATTCGCCACAACATTTAATAAAACTACAGTATTCGCAGCCGCTGCCACTTTGGCGGGCCGAACTGAATATCCAGGCGCTGGGATTGAGCCGGCGTCAGGTCGCTGACAGCATATTGCCTGGTTACGGCGTAATTAATGCCGGCTTCCGGTTTCAGTTACATCCGCAGCACCAGTTGGTGCTGCAGCTTTATAACCTGCTGGACAAAACGGTCTACGACAGACCACTGCTGCTGAATCCGCCGACAGTGCAGGCGGGTCGTTTGCTGAGCCTCAGCTGGAGCTGACAATTATGGTAAAGCGCGCGCTGCTGACTCTGGTTTGCTGGCTCAGTCTTACCGGCCCACTACAAGCTGCCGATGAATACAGTCTCAAAGCGACATTTTTATATCGTTTTGCCCAGTTCACTGAATGGCCGCCACCGCCCCGTGCGCAGATCCGCTTTTGTCTGCTCGGTCATCCGGCTTTGTTACAGGCTTTTGCCGAGCTTAAACTGCCGCTGGATGTCAAAGAACTGACCGGCAAACAGCTGTTGCCGCAATGTGATGTGCTGATGCTGGGATTGTCAGATCGCCACACGCTGACACAGTGGCAGGCCGATCTCGCTGGCGCACCGTTATTAATAGTCACAGATAATAACGAGGCTTACCGCCAGCTTGGCGTGATCCAGCTTATCACCTCACCCGACGGCATCAGTTTTCAGGTGAATTTACAACGGGCGGCGGCTCATCAGCTGAAACTGGGGGCACAATTGCTAAAGCTGGCGCGTCAGGTCGATTAGAAGTGTCAGCACAATGGAGCTATTCGACGCAACCGTTACTGGCGACTGGGACGGACCGGCAGATAAGGGTTTTGTATCGTGATCACCCGCCGCTTCGGTAAATCTAACGCTTTAAGTTTGGCAGCAAAATGCTTTTCAAACAGCTGCTGCAAGCTACCGTCCTGCTGCATTTGCTGTAAGCCCCGCTCCAGAGCCAGCGCCAACTGCGGATTTTGCTGACTGACAAAATAATATTCTGCCGACGGATATTTGAGCAGCCACTGGCTTTCAATGATAAGCCCATCGGCCTGCCACTGCGCCGCTTCATCACTTATTTCCAGCACACCGCGTGGCACGGCATCGACACGGTTTTTCAGTAGCAAAGGAAACAAATTGGCATATTGCGACACGCCCTGCACCTGCCAGCCATGCTGACGCAGCAAGCCGGTGTCCAGCCAGTCATGCACCTGAGCAAAACGCAGTTCCCGCCACTGTGCTCCCGTGCGTAAGGCAGCAAAGCGACTGGCCTGATTATGATGGATCAGCAACACCCGATAGCCACCATAACCGAAGTAAATCGGGATCCGGACCGGCAGGTATTTTTGTTCACGCTCAACTGAAGTGATAGTCCAGACCACGTCGACTTCGCCACCGGGGGTCAGCTCTTCCAGCGCACGGCTGCGGGACATCACATGCCGGGATGGTAGCACCAGAAGTTGTGGTGCACTGCGGGAGAGCGCCGCCGTCAACAACTCAATAGCGTAATCAGAGCGATGATCCTGCTGGTTTTGTGGCTTTGGATAGCGCACAGCTGTGGATGCCGCCAGCACTTGCGTACAAAGAACAACCAATATCGCCATGACCCACCGCATCATCCCTGCCCCTTTTATCTTCCCTGTACACCGGCTGTTTTCGGCCTTGTCGCTTTTTGAGCAAAAAAAACCAGCCCGCAGGCTGGTTTTTTCCGATTATGCTTCGCTAGCGAAGCTGTCGCGTAAACCAACGGTGCGGTTAAACACCAGGTTAGCTGGACTGCTGTCGCGGTTGTCTGCACAGTAATACCCTTCGCGCTCAAACTGGAAGGCCAGTTCAGGCGCTGCCTGCGCCAGGCTTGGTTCAACATAACCGTGCTTGATTTGCAGCGATGCCGGGTTAATCACCTGAATAAAATCATCTTCTGCCGCCGGATTTGGCACACTGAACAGCCGGTCATAGACACGGAATTCAGCAGCTTTGGCTTGTGAGGCTTCAACCCAGTGGATCACGCCGCGCACTTTGCGGCCATCTGCCGGGTTTTTGCCTAAGGTTTCCGGGTCGTAGCTACAAATCAGTTCAACGATGTTGCCGTCAGCATCTTTAATGACTTCGTCAGCGCGGATCACATAAGCACCGCGTAAACGCACTTCACCGCCGGTAACCATGCGTTTGTAATGTTTGTTGGCTTCTTCACGGAAATCAGCGCGGTCGATATACAACACTTTGCCAAATGGCACTTTGCGGCTGCCCATGCTTTCATCTTTTGGATGATTGGCCACGTCCAGCCATTCCACGTCCGCATTAAAGTTGCTGATGGTGAGCTTTAACGGGTCAAGCACGGCCATCGCCCGTGGGGCATGCGCATCCAGATCTTCGCGGATACAGGCTTCCAGCGCGCTCATTTCGATGACGTTGTCTTGTTTGGTGATGCCAATCCGTTTAGCGAATTCACGCAGCGATGCCGGGGTATAACCACGGCGGCGCAAGCCGGCAATAGTCGGCATCCTCGGGTCATCCCAGCCGGACACATGGTTGCCTTCAACCAACTGATGCAATTTGCGTTTACTCATCACCTGATATTCCAGGTTCAGCCGCGAAAACTCGATTTGCTGCGGATGGCATGCAATGGTGATGTTATCGAGGATCCAGTCATATAACCGGCGGTTATCCTGGAACTCCAGCGTACAAAGTGAATGCGTGATGCCTTCGAGCGCATCAGAGATACAGTGGGTAAAATCGTACATCGGGTAGATGCACCATTTGTCACCCGTCTGGTGGTGATGAGCGAACTTGACGCGATAAATCACCGGGTCGCGCATACAGATAAATGACGACGACATGTCGATTTTGGCGCGCAGCGAACATTCACCTTCTTTAAAACCGCCGGCACGCATTTTTTCAAACAGCGCCAGGTTTTCCGCCGGAGAAGTGTCGCGGGTCGGGCTTGGTTTGCCCGGTTGCGTCAGACTGCCGCGGTATTCACGCATCTCTTCAGCGTTTAAGAAACAGACATAGGCCAGGCCTTTGTTAATGAGTTCAACCGCATAACCATAAAGCGCGTCAAAATAGTCAGACGAATAACGGACATTGCCATCCCACTGGAAACCCAGCCATTGTACGTCACGCTGAATCGAATTGACGAAATCGATGTTTTCTTTTTCCGGGTTGGTGTCGTCAAAGCGCAGATTACAGGCGCCCTGATAATCCTGGGCGATACCGAAATTCAGACAAATCGATTTGGCATGGCCAATGTGCAGATAACCATTCGGTTCAGGCGGGAAACGGGTTTGTACTGTGTTGTGCTTGCCGGAAGCCAGATCGGCATCAATGATTTGCCGGATAAAATTGGTGGGGCGTGTCTCGATGTCCGCCATATAAATCAGATCCTTGTTGGAATAAATGCTGAATGCTGGGGGGCATTATAACACCGGCGTGCGCGCTGACCAGTAGCAAAGCATGCGCTGAATAGCACCACAGTCGCAGTTCCCTGACCAAGCAAAAAGCGGACAGCCGGCCCGACATTCCATGTCGTAACCGCTGCCCGCCGATGTCAGTCTGATGCTGACCTGTTAGCCACAAAGTTTAAAACTGATAACGCACCACCAGCGACGTCACCCGGGACTGTTGCAGGCCCTGCGCCACGTCCCAATCCGGATTGGCAGCAAAACTACCGTCGGTTTTGGTGATCTGGGCAATTTCGTTCACCCGGATTGGCGTATCAAAATTAAACAGGTTGTAGACAGTGCCTTTGACGGTCAGATCCCCGCCCGCCACTGTGGTCTGGTAGGTCAGCGACAGGTCCAGTTCATACAACCAGTCGAGATTGCCTGCACTGCCACGTGGGGCCGGTGTGCCATCCCAGTTATAGAAGGATGCCTGATCGTACCATTGGCTGGCACACCAGTCGGCCCACAGCGATGGCGCTTTACAGGTATCCACGCCGGTCGGGTGAATACTGAAGCGGTTTTTCGGCGCGCCTGAAGTAGCACGGGCGACTAAACCGACATTCCAGTCGTCACTGAGCTGGTAAATACCACTGAACTTCAGCGCATGGCGGTGATCGTTTGGTAAATTGCCATAACCATGGTCCATCAAATCTGCATAGTCATAAGAGGTGGTCCAGCCCGGATCAGCCTGACCATTGTCGGTCCGGACCAGACCTTCGGTCATGCCCCAGCTGTGCGACCAGACATAAGAGGCGAAGATTTGCAGCTCATCCATTGGCCGGCCTTCCAGTGTGAACTCAGCGGCCAGGTAACGACGTTTTGGATCCGGCAGTTGCAAATCACTGGCTTTTAATTCAACCCGCTCTTTTTTACCATCTTTATCAAAGTCATAGAGGAAAGTGACATCCTGCCCCGGGTTAATCAGCGTGTAGAAATAACTTTCATTCGATTTATTTTGTACTTTATTGGTCTTCAGCCACTGCGCGACCACCGGGCCTAAGTCGGAATCTTCAATCGATTGTTTTAAATCGCGGTACACCAGGCGGGCACCACCTTTAAACCGCTCATTGATTTCCTGCTCAAAGCCCAGTGTCCACTCATCGGAATACATCGGGCCTAAGTCCTGCGCAGCAATACGCTCAACATCGACTTCCCCGCTTTGCACTGTGTTAGTTGCAACCAAAGCACCTATATCCGGCGAACCGTCAGCTTTTAACTGCGGCTGTCCATTGGCCGTTAACTGGCCCGGTTTGTAGTAGAAATGCACATCTTTCTGGCCGCTGGCCTGCTTGATGTTCATATTGGCGGCGATGGGCTGGAAATAACGGCCGGCGGTGGCAAAAATTTTCTGGCTGCCATCGCCTTTGGCATCCCAAATCAGCTGAAAGCGCGGCGCGATTTGATTTTTAAGCTCGGCGTATGGCTGGCCAGTCGTCGCAGTGTTTTCAAAATTACTGTGGCGGATACCGGCATTCAGCACCAGTTGTTCGGTGAGCTGCCAGCTGTCCTGCAGATAAAACGCCGCCGAATTGACTTCAGTTTCACCGCCGGTATCACGCTGGCGTTTGCGGATATAAGTGCCGGCCGGCAAGCCGATGCGTGGAATCGCGCTATAAGTGCGGTATTCCCACCAGCCACGGGCGGCATCAACACCGTTCTGATATTCCAGATAATCGACCGCTAAATTTTCGCTGTCATAACCAAATTGCAGCGTGTGGTCGGCCAGTTGCCAGGTGAAATCCAAGCGGATTTGGTCACGCTGATACTCTTCACCAACCAGGTTACTGGTGGTCCAGTCGCCGATGCGCTCGCCGTTCAGATTGACGTAGTCCCACACGCCCGGCAGGTCGTTAGTCGGCACTGTATCACTGCTGTCTTCCACCCGGCCGACCGTGGCAGATACTGAGAAGTCGTCGGTCAGAAAGCCCTGATACCGCGCCGAGTACATCTTGCCACCACTGGATGACAAGGTTGTGCCAGTCGAATCACCGACACCACTTTGTTTGTTCCATTTATAGTTGTGATAAGTTAAATCTGCGCTGTTATCCAGCGCCGTCACCGTCAACGAGTGGTCTTCAGTGATATACCAATCCAAATTAACAAACCAGCGGTT
>CAMLNG010000241.1 GCA_946481195.1 uncultured Chromatiaceae bacterium | reverse complement strand
CCGATGATGAGAAAAAAGCTGGCCGTCACCCCAGCGCCGTCAACCATAAACTGGTAGCGATGCGAGATATTGTGGGCCATTTCAAACAGCAGGGCGGTGATATTGAAGCCTTTGCGCTGGTGACTCTGTTGTTTTTACTGGTGTGTTTGTTTAATGCCAGCCATTTGTCGCTCAATCGCTATATCGCCAATCAATATGAAATCAGTTTGCGCCGTGCGCTGGGGGCCAGCCGCTGGCACATTCAGCAGCAAGCTTTGGCCGATGTATTGTTGATGGCGGGGATCACTTCTGTTGCTGCGTTACTGATTGGCTATAGCAGCATCAGCCTGATGAATTATCTGTTACCGGCCAACCGTTTGTTTTCCAGCTGGGACTGGACTTTGTTAATAAGTTTGCTGGGTCTCACTTTGACCTGCAGCTATCTGGTCACTCTGTATCCATCTTTGCGTGCATCTTTTGGCGCGCTGAATCAGCAACTGAAGGAATAAGTCATGATCTCGCTGCATTTAATTTTTAAATCGATGTTACGCCGCAAAGTCGTCAGTGGCTTATTGCTGGTACAACTGGCGTTGACACTGGCGTTATTGTCTAACAGCAGTTTGTTAGCACTGCAGACATGGGACCAGCTACGCCAGCCAACCAATCTGGATTTGGACAATATTTTGTATGTGTCGCTCAAACCCACCAGCAAAAATTTGCAGGAATATCCGGCCTTTGCTGATTTACTGGAACGGCAGTTGGCCGCTGTGCGGCAAATGCCGGACGTGGCCGCGGTATCCTTTACCAACCAGTCGCCACTGATGACCGGTGGTTCGAACGGGAACGTCAATGATGAAAACGACCGTGAGCGCAGTAATACGCAGAATGTCCCGCAATACACGGTGTCACCGGAGTTTTTGCAGGTGTTACAGCTGGATGTGCTGGAAGGAGAGATCCCGCAACAGATCCAACCCTGGGACGGTTCTGCCGTGATACCGGTAGTGCTGACCAAAAGTCTGGCTGAGCGGGTATTTCCGGGCAAATCGGCTATTGGTCAGCTGACTAACAGCGGGCCTGTTGCAGCTGTCATCGAAGACTTTTATGGTCAGCGTAATGCGGAGCGGGTGATGTATAACCGGCTGCAAATAGCCCAGATTTACGGAGTTGCCTGGGGTTATGGCCTGATCCTGCGGGTTACGCCGGGCCAGGCTGAACAAGTCCGCAGTCAGCTGCCGGATGTGTTAAAAGCGGTAGATACCAATATTGAAATTTTTTCCGTGCGGACCATGGACGAACAGTTACACCGGATGTTTCGTAATGAATTTGGTCTGGCGACCTTATTGGCGGTACTCAGTGGTCTGATGCTGTTGGTGTCGATGATTTCCAGTTACAGCAACGCTCACTTTAATGCGTTAAAACGCCAGCAGGAAATTGGCATTAAACGGGCGCTGGGGGCCAGCAAACAAGGCATTTTATTGGAAATGCTGACCGAAAACTGGCTGACCACAGCCGCTGGCGCTGTGCTGGGGCTGACGGCCGCTGTCGGGCTGAATCAGTTACTGGCGCTGGTGATCAGTATCCCGGCACTACCGGTCTGGTTACCGCTGACCGCCTTGTTGATGTTAATGTGTTGTGTCACGCTTGCCACGTGGTATCCTGCCACTATCGCTACCCGGGTGTCGCCGGCAACCGCAACTAAGACTTTGTAAACAATGGCAAAAATACTGGTGATTGATGATAACGACGCGGTACTCGCCGCGTTGTTGACCCTGTTCCACCTGGAAGGTTATCAGGTCCTCACAGCGGCAGATCCGGCGCAGGCACTGGCTTTGTTGCAGGCCCAGCCGGTTGACCTGATTCTGCAGGATATGAATTTTGCCAAAGGTGAAATGACTGGCAGTCAGGGCAAAAATCTGTTTTACCAGCTGCAGGCTTTATATCCGCAGCTGCCGGTGGTGCTGATGACCGCCTGGACGTCGCTCGATATGGTGGTGGAGCTGGTCAAAGCCGGCGCCTGCGATTACATCGCCAAACCCTGGGACGACCAACGCTTGCTGATGACGGTGCAAAACGCGCTAAAGCTTAAACAATTGCAGGACCAGCAACGCGACGCTGAGCGTAAACAACGCGAACGCCAGCAGGCCTTTGCCGGTAAAGATTTGTGTGGACTGGTCTTCACCAGCACCGCGATGGAGCGGCTGCTACAGATGACGTTGCAGCTGGCACCGTCGCAGGCTGCTGTGCTTATTACCGGTGAAAATGGCAGTGGTAAAGAAGGCATTGCTGAGATTTTACACGCCAATTCGCCGCGTGCAGCGAAGCCGCTGATCAAGGTCAATATGGGCGCCTTGCCGGCCGAACTAATGGAAGCTGAATTATTTGGCGCTGAAGCCGGTGCATACACCGGCCTCACCAAAGCCCGTATTGGCCGTTTTGAAGCCGCCGACGGCGGCACTTTGTTTCTCGACGAAATTGGCAATTTGTCGTTATCCGGCCAGATGAAGCTGCTGCGGGTGCTGCAAACCGGCGAGTTTGAACGGCTGGGTTCCAGTGTGACCCGCCGGGTCGATGTGCGGTTGTTGTCGGCGACCAATGCCGATTTAACTAAAGCCATTGCGCTCGGCCAGTTCCGGCAGGACTTGTACTACAGAATTAATGTAGTTCAGCTTCAGGTCCCGGCGCTGCGCGAGCGAGCCGACGATATTCTGCCACTGGCGCGGCATTTTCTGTCTGGGCACAAAGCGCTGAGCCGGGACGCGGAGCAACTGCTTTGCCAATACCAGTGGCCTGGCAATGTGCGGGAATTACAAAACGTCTGCCAGCGTGCGTTGTTGTTATGTCCGGGTGAGTTTATTCAGCCGGCAGATTTAGCGCTGGAGGCTGACACTACGCCCAAAAGCCGGGCACTGGACGATATTGCGCGCAGTGACATTGAGCAGGCATTAGCCGCGCATCAGGGCATCGTCTCGCGAGCCGCCAAAGCGCTCGGCATCACCCGTCAGGCGCTGTACCGGCGTATGGAGTTTTATGGCATTGCTGCGCCTTAAATTGAACCGCGTTGGCTTGTACAGTGCCGGTGCTTTGCTGCTGTTTGGTTTTGCGCTGGTGTTATGGCAGCTGACTCCTTTTCATTACGGCATCTGGTTGGCCTATAGCCTGTTGGTGGTTTTACTCTGGCTGATGTTGCGGGGTTACCTGCAGCAGCTGGATACCGAAGTGATGGCGCTGAATCTGCAGGCGGACAGTCTGCGTGATCAGAGTTTTAACTTAAGCGCCAACCGCGCTGTGCTACATGAATTAACGCCGCTGGCCGAGGCGCTGAACCAGATGTCGGCAGAACTGGCGCAGCAACGCGCCACTTTGTATCAACGCGAATTGTTGCTGGATACCGTGCTGCAAACCAACCCCAGTGCCTTAGTGTTGACCGATGAGCAGGGCCGGGTACTGTTCAGCAATCCGGCCGCCCGGCATTTATTGTCCGATGGCCGGCGCTTTGATGGCAGTTATTTTGCCGAAGTGCTGGCGGATTGGCCAGAATTGCAGCAAGCCTGTGCTGCGGGAGTTCAGGGCCTGATCCATGCCGGTGATGCGCAAAATGTCTGGCATTTGTCGGTTAGCCCGTTTCGGCTTAATCAACGTGAGCATTTGTTGTATCAGCTCAAACCGATGACGCGGGAATTTAAGCTCGAAGAAATTAAAGCCTGGAAAAAGCTTATCCGCGTGATCGGGCATGAACTGAACAACAGTCTGGCACCGATGTCGTCGCTGGCATATTCAGGTGCCCGGCTGTTGCAAAAGCCAGAATTCAGCGCGGCCGATCAGCCTCAACTGGTTCAAATGTTTGCTGTGATTGGCGACCGGGCCCGCCAGCTCAATCAGTTTTTACAGGCTTATCTCAACTTTGCCAAATTACCGCCACCACAGCCGGCATTGGTGCATTTCGCCACTTTGATTAATAACCTGCAAAATCAATATGAGTTCGAGTTACTGGGTGATTTGCCCCGGTTGGACTGGTTTCTAGACAGCGCGCAGCTGACGCAGTTATTACTCAATCTGCTGAAAAACGCAGTGGAAGCCGGGGCCAGTCATGCCGGCACCACGCTGAGTTTTCGCGAGTCGCCGCATCAGCTGGTGCTGGAACTACAGGACGACGGCGGAGGCTTAAGTGCAGAAGTACTGCAACATGCGCTGGTGCCGTTTTATACCACCAAGCCACAAGGCTCCGGCATTGGCCTGACCTTATGCCGGGATATCATGGAATCACATGGCGGCAGCATTGAGTTATTGAATCAGCCACCGGGGTTATTGGTGCGGCTGACCTTTCCGCGCACTGCTGCGACCACATAAACAAAGGCTTGAACATCCTGGTCTGGGCAAAATGCGGTGTTGCAGGTAGACTGCAGTTCTATGTTTTAGCCATCAAGCCTTCCAGAGGATGTCATGCAGGTTCAGACCACAAGCGTTGAATTAACCACGCCTACAGGCCCGATGCGGGTTGCGCTGTATCAGCCAAAAACCAGCCGGCGCTGCCCAGCCGTGCTGTTGTATTCCGAAATTTTCCAGATCACTGCGCCAATAGCGCGCATGGCTGCGATGTTGGCCGGCCAAGGCATATTGGTGCTGGTACCGGAAGTTTTTCACGAACTGAATCCGGCCGGTACAGTGCTCGCCTATGACGATGCCGGTAAGGACAAAGGCAACCAGGACAAATGGAGCAAACCGCTGGGGCAATACGACAGCGATAACCGCAGCATGATTGAGTACCTGGCAACGCAGCCGTTATGGAATGGCAAATTAGGTGCGATGGGCGTCTGTATTGGTGGCCACCTGGCGCTGCGGGCCGCGCTGCAAAAAGAAGTTCAGGCAGCACTTTGCCTTTACCCGACTGATTTGCATAGTGACACCCTGCCGGCCGGTGCTGCCGGTCAGACTTTAGCCCGGGTCGGTGAAACTCAGGCGCATCTGGTGTTTGTGTTTGGCCGACAAGACCCGCACGTGCCGGAAGCTGGCCGGCGCCAAATCCAGCAACAGCTGCAGCAGGCTGGCGTCAGTTTTGATTGGCATGAAGTTAATGCCGAACATGCTTTTATGCGCGACGAAGGCGAGCGTTATGACCCGGCGCTGGCGCTTTGGGTGTACCAACGGGCTCGTGAGCTTTTTTTGCAGATATAACAGAAATTTTTGAGGGAAGATCCGGCGCAGTTGGCACAGTTTTCACCGGTTCAGCAAGTTGGAAAACTCAAAGCAGAGCTGCTGATCATGCATGGTGCGCGCGACGAACGGGCGCCAATTGAGCATGCCAAACGCTTAAAAGCTGCTTTGGATAAAGCTGGGAAACCATACCAATGGATGGTTTTTGAAGATGAAACTCATGGCTTCTACTCTGAAACTAACCAGACGATTTATTTGAAAAACGTGCAGGGCTTTTTAGCGAAGCAATTAAAACGCTGATAGTCATATTCTGTCCATTGCTTGAAACAAAGAGCCCGCAACGATGCGGGCTTTTTTGTTTCTCGCGCGATGACCGCTAGACCTATAAGACGCAGCGAGCGATAACCAGCTGAAATAAAACAATTAACCGCCTATACTGCTGACTCAGGTGCATAATGCGTCTGTATGACAATTAAATGGCTGTTGTCATTCGGTTGTCAGAGAAGGTTGCTACTTTAGAACCCACCCAAGTAAAAGGCAGATCCATGTCGTTAGCTGAACATATCTTTATCATTTTGCTGCTGATTGCGATCAGTGCATTTTTCTCCATGTCTGAAATCGCCCTGGCGGCGGCGCGTAAACTGCGGCTGCGCCAGCTGGTGGCTGACGGCGAAACCCGCGCCAGTCAGGTGCTGGAACTGCAACAGCATCCCGGTAATTTTTTCACCATAGTGCAGATTGGCCTTAATGCCGTGGCGATCCTCGGCGGTATTCTCGGTGAAGCCGCGTTTACGCCTTATATTGCTGACTTACTGCGCGGCGCTTATGACGGCGTCTGGCTGGAAAATATCAGCTTTGCCTTGTCGGTGCTGCTGGTCACCACTTTGTTTATCCTGTTTGCCGATTTAATGCCAAAACGGCTGGCAATGCTGGCGCCGGAGCAGGTCGCGCTGGTGGTAGTAAGGCCGATCCGAACCTTGCTGGT
>CAMLNG010000240.1 GCA_946481195.1 uncultured Chromatiaceae bacterium | reverse complement strand
AAAATCAGGATTTTGTCGCGGACAATGCCTGTAACATCTGCGGGATCACTTGCTGAATAAAATGCGCTTTCTGCGCCTCACTGACCAGTTCCGGTTGCCAGTCGCCTGCAATATAAGGCGTTAAGGTCGGACCGATCGCATAACAGAATGCTGAATACCACTGCCCTGCGGCCTGCACCCGCACGGCTTTTTTTACATAATGACCGGAATCGATTTCTTCAAAAAAATCCAGCGCTTTGATTGCATCCGGACCAACGTCGAGCAGTAATTTGCCCTGTTGTGCGCGTCCCGGCGCTTCAGTCAGTACCGGCACTGGTGCATCGAGCGGGCTCTGGCTGAGACCACGGCGTTGATGGTCCGCTAACACGGCATCCAGCATCTGATAACGCTGCCCGGTGATGGCTTCGACAATCTCCGGAAACATTAATAGGCCGTAGACGAAAATATGCTCAGTTGCCTGCATCCGCTGCTCCTCCAGCCAGGTCCTGCCAGGTCAGAAACAACCGCAGGTCCAGTTCCAGTTGATGATACTGGGGTTCCATATGCTGACACAATTGATAAAACGCCTTGTTATGATCTTTTTCCCGTAAATGCGCTAATTCATGCACCACAATCATGTGCAGCAGCGGCAATGGCAAGGTTTTTAACAGACTGGCTACGCGAATTTCATTTTTACTTTTCAGCGCTTTGCCTTGTACCCGGCTGACCTGGCTGTGCAAACCCAGCGCGTTATTGACGATATGGATCTTCGGGTCAAAGCACACTTTACTGACCGGCGCCGAGCTGCGCATAAATTGCTGCTTGAGCGCCATGGTGTATTCGTACAGCCGGCTGTCGGATTGAATGTCATGGCTGCTGTCGGGGTAGCGCTTTTTAAGTGTGCTGCCAAGGGTGCCCGCCTGCACCAGTGCCCGGACCTGTTGCTGAATTGAATCCGGGTATTGCCGTAAATAAGGTAAATCCACCAACACTTTGCCTCTCGCGCGCGACGACTACATCGCCAAAATACGCATTGTAGCTGCAGGGACAGTGCCAGACCAAGCCGGTCGCGGGTCAAATTGCGCAATGCGGTGGTTCAGTCCCCGGTTTCAGTGTCAGGATCTGCCCCTGACTGCCGGTAGTCAGCAACAGATAACGGCTCTGTTCCAGTTGCTGCCATAGCTGTAGGTCCGCTTGCTGTTGTTTCAGCGCCGCTAACAAATCCGGCTGTATCTGTACCTGTAAACGCTCACAACTGACTAACTGCCAGCCGGCAGCTGTCGCCTGACGCCACACAGCCACAGTCCGGCCAACCTGCTGCTGACTGCGCAAATAGTCCTGATAGACCAGCTGATATTGCTGCTGACGTTGTTGCGCTGCTGTTGGCGCTGATCTGGCCGGTGACGGCTGCTCCGGCTCAGAAGCCGGTGCCAGTTGATGAATTTGGATGGTATACAAACCTTGCTGATGCTGCTCTATCTGATACATCAGCTCTGGCGGTGTCAGCCAGACCACCAGTACCAGAATACAGGCAGCCAGCGCGACCACTTGTTGTACACTTCGTTGCCAATGGCCGCTGCGACGCCTTGGTTTTTCCTGCAACACCAGTTGCTGCAGTGCCAAACGTTGTGTGTTGTCTAATCGATGTTGCTGCTTACTGTGCTGATGCCACTGCCGCAGCGCCACATCTAGCTGTTGCGTTGCATCGGGTTCAGTCGTTGTCTGACCGTCTGCCCGGGATCCTGACGGTACAGGCACAGATTTATCTGTGATCATTGTTATGTTCCTCAACAGGTATCAGCCAGTACTGCAATTGTTGGCGCGCATAACGCAGCCGGGTTTTCACTGTTTCTATACCAGCACCGGTAATTTCACTGATTTGTGCCAGCGAAAAATCCTCCAGTTGCAGTAATAAAGCTTCGCGCTGCAACAGTGGCAGTCGTTGGATCGCCAGATCTAAATTGGCGGACTGCTCAGCCGCCAGCAGTTGCTGCAACGGTTTTGCCGCCGGATCCGGCAATTCATCCAGCAACTCCTGCGCAGCTTGCGGACGTTGGCGGCGCCACTCATCAATCAGTAGATTGCGGCCTATGCTGAATAACCAGGTTTTGACTGAGCTTTGTCCCTGATAGCTGTCGGCATGCAACATCAGTTGTACCCAGGCTTGCTGGCTTAAATCCTGCGCCAGTTCTGCATCGCTTTGTTGCAGTAAAAAATGGTACAGCGCATCGGCGTAACGTAAAAACAATTGCTGCAACAAGGCCGGATCGGCTTGCAGCTGATATTGCCGCAGCAAGAGCCGGCTTTCCACCGGGATCTGCCCGGCCAACTGCTGCCGGTTGACCGCCCCCAGACGACCTATCCATTTCCATCCCATACTGCCTCCCCTGCCACTTCAGGCTGCCTCTGGCGATTTGCGTTTGCCGGAGGCGGCTTATCGGCTATCGGGCCCATATTAACCTTGCTGGTCCAGCCGGAAGTCCAACTGCACTTCCAGATCACTTTGCGCAACAGCACGGCCATTTTCAAGTTTTGGCTGATATTTCCAGTTCTTCAGTGCGCGGATGGCTTCCTGCTCAAACACGCGTCTGGGTTCGGCTGCAAGCACCCGGACATCTGTGACCCGGCCATCCGCGGCAATATTAAAACGCAGCTGCACCCAGCCGTTGATCCCTTCTCTGGCGGCGACCGGCGGATATTTAGGTTCAATCCGCACCAGCGGCGTAGCGGCTTTATCAGCGCCGGCCGGAGCTTCCAGACTTGGCCCAGCCAATGCAATAGTCGGCCGCTCCGAATCAGGTGTGATATCCAGTAACTCGCCAGGATCTTCGGAAGCAGGCACCGTCAGTTTTGGTATCAGCTGTGGCACTGGTGGTTGCGGAATTTGCCGTATTATTTTTCTCGCGGCAGATTCCTCCCGCGGCACCAGCGGAGTCACATCAAACCCCGTCTCAACTTTGGCTGTAATGGGGGCCGTTGACTGCACCAGTTGCGCCATCAGCTGAAACAAAGCAAAGCTAATCAGGGCGGCGGCCCCTACCATCGTCAGGCCTCGCAACAACGTTGGTAACCAGTTAAAAGTTGCCGGATATTGTTGCGCGCTGAATAGCCCGCTATCAGGTTGCAGATTGTCGGAAAAAGAAATGCTTGTCATGATGCGTCTCCGGAGAAATACAAAGTTGCACGATGCGGTGTATGTTGCACCGCGTTCAGAGCTTGGACGTCGCAGAACCAAATAAGGGGTGAAAATGACACACAGAATTTTTCGCAAGACAACAAAGGTCGGGATCGGCTTTTTGTTTGCAGTTTGTTGCGCAACAGCCGTGCAGGCGGCAAATATCCAACAGCTGTATTTGGTCCGGCATGCGGAAAAAGCCGACAACGGCAAAGATCCGCTGCTCTCTGCCTGTGGTCAGGCACAAGCGGCTGCATTAGCAACTTTATTGCAGCAAGTTCAGTTGCCGATGCTCTATCACAGTGGTTATCAGCGCACGCAGCAGACCGCAGCAGCCAGCCTCAAAGCCGGACGCAGCCTGCAGCAATATGATGCCAAAAACTTACCTGCGCTGGCCGCTCAACTACACAGCAGCACAGCAGATGCGCTGGTGGTTGGTCACAGCAATACCACACCGCAACTGGCGACATTGCTCAGTAGACTGCCAGCCCCGGAACTTGGGGAAGCAGATTATGGCCGGATTTATCAGCTGACCCGGGTTGGCGAACAATGGTCACTGCAAATACTGCAGTTGCCACAACCGGCGGAATGCAAGCGATAAGATGTTCCAGACGTTGTTAGCTGTCGTCACGCAGTAACAACACTAAGACTTCAGCGTGGTCGGTATGCGGGAACATATCAAACAACTGTGCGCGTTGCGGCGAATAGGCT
The DNA here is from genome assembly GCA_946481195.1 of uncultured Chromatiaceae bacterium. The sequence goes on along the minus strand of CAMLNG010000240.1, from coordinate 2,288 downwards.
GGCAAAGCTTGCAGGTCGCGCGCCAGCGTGATTGGATTACAGCTTGAATACAATAGCGCTTTGGGTTTTAACGCGTCGATCCGTTGGCACAGCGCTGCCCCTAAGCCCCGGCGTGGCGGATTCACTACCAGCAGATCCGGAGCCTGCTGCGCCGCATCAGCAAAAGCGCTGGCATCCAGCGCCCGAAAATCTATCTGGACGCCGCGCTCTTTAGCAGCCCGGCTGGCGCAGTCGATAGCCGGCGCTGAAATTTCAATTCCGGTCACCTGAATGCCGGGTTTGGCCAAATGCAGCGCAAATCCACCAACACCACAAAATAAGTCCCAGATCCGGTCTGGCTGCAGTGCAGCGGTCCAATCACGCGCCGTTTGATACAAAGCGGCGGCAACAGCGGTGTTGGTCTGAAAAAAGCTCTGTGGCTGCAGATAAAGCACCACGTCGTTCAGCTGCTGGCGCAGCATGCTTTGCTGACTTAACACAAACTCCTGCTCACCTTCGAGAATGGCCTTATGCTCCGGTTGCAAATTGACTGTCACCACAGCCAGTTCAGGCCATTGCTGCAGGAGTGCCGGCAAATGTTTGCGGATAGCCGCCAGCTGATGTTGCGAGCGCAGCACAAAACGCAGCAACCAGCCGTCCAGTTCGCTGTAACTTAACAGAATAAACTTCAGTTCACCGCGCCGGCTGTCGAGCTGATAAGGTTCCAGCCGTACCAAACGGATAAATTCAATCAGACGGTTAAAAGCAACTTGAAATCCCGCCGGATACAGCTGGCAGGTTGTCAGGTCTACGGGTTCGTCACCATTGAGGATACCGAGCACAGGCGTCTGACTGGTTCCCATCACCACCATTTTGGCTTTATTACGGAATTGCGCAGTTTCGCTCGGACAAGGCAGTTCCAGCGGCAGTCCGGGAAAAATCTGCTGTAATTGTGCCTGTTTGCGCTGTAGCTGCTGCAAATAAGGCTGATGGATATGCGGGCAAGAAACACACTGGCCACGGGCAAAAGCTTCGCAGTACAAATTGCTGATCCGACTGAAATTCAAAGTGGCGATTTTAGCAAAACCACCGCGGGGGCGCATGGGAGAATCGGACTGTTTACAGGTATTCGACCAAAGCGTCGTCTTAGATTGCCTGATTGTGGTCGACAGAAACAAAAAAGCCCCGCGGTTTAAAGCGGGGCTTTTCACTGAATATGGCGGAGAGAGAGGGATTCGAACCCTCGTTAGGGGTTAACCTAAACACACTTTCCAGGCGTGCGCCTTCAGCCACTCAGCCATCTCTCCGGGACTTGCCTCAGCAAGCGCCGACATACTAGGTAAATTCTGTTGCCTTGGCAACTGGAAAATACCGCAGTGCCGTTATTCGCTGTAATTTTCAGCAGTTTAGCGGCACTGAGTTCGGTCAGGCATTGCCTTTGACTGCAACTCTATTCGTTTTTGCAAAGCCTAACATGCGGTTTAATGGTACCAGCGCCTGTTCACGCAGAGCCGCATCAACAAATATCTCGTGCCCTTGTGCGTCGGTAAGAGCCGCTTCAATCGCCTGTAAGCCGTTCATTGCCATCCAGGGGCAATGTGCGCAGCTACGGCAAGTGGCACCGTTGCCGCCGGTTGGGGCTTCAATAAAGGTCTTGTCCGGCATCGCTTGTTGCATCTTGTAAAAGATGCCTCGGTCGGTAGCGACAATAAAGGTTGAATTCGGCAGCGTCTGACTGGCCTTAATCAGCTGACTGGTAGAACCCACTGCATCGGCCAGGTCCACTACACTGGCCGGTGATTCCGGATGTACCAACACAGCAGCGTCAGGATGCTGCTTTTTCAGTTCAACCAATGCTTTGGCCTTGAACTCGTCATGCACAATACAAGCGCCCTGCCATAAAATCATGTCAGCGCCGGTTTGCTTCTGCACATAAGCACCTAAATGCCGATCCGGTCCCCACAGAATTTTTTTGCCTTCACTGTCCAGATGCTCCACCACATCTAAAGCAATCGACGAAGTCACCACCCAGTCAGCACGGGCTTTCACAGCAGCAGAGGTATTGGCATACACCACCACTACCCGATCCGGATGCTCGTCACAAAAAGCCGAAAAGGCATCCGCCGGACAGCCGAGATCCAGCGAACAGGTCGCTTCCAACGTTGGCATTAACACGGTTTTTTCCGGATTGAGAATTTTGGCAGTTTCGCCCATAAATTTCACGCCGGCCACAATCAGCGTTTTTGCCGGGTGCGCATTGCCAAAACGGGCCATCTCTAAAGAATCAGAGACGCAACCACCGGTCTCTT
>CAMLNG010000239.1 GCA_946481195.1 uncultured Chromatiaceae bacterium | reverse complement strand
GTACTGTGCTGATTTTGCTGCATTAAACAGGAGAATGTCGGCTGACTAATTCAATTATCGTTCTGCTGCCTGTAGCGATGGCTCATCTAACAAGGTTTCGGCAGTCTGTTCAGCTTCTATCACCTGACGCCGCACCAGCGGCAGTTGATTGCGGTGTAAATCAATTTTCGCCATGATTTCCGACAGTGCCACGGCGTGACCTGGCGTCAGGATGCCATTGTGACCGCTGATGATGTCGTCGGAAACGGCCAGCACCCAAACCGCCTGCATATTGGCGTCGCCGCAGCTTTGCACTGTGCGCCGGGCCTGTAAACGGGCGCGGATTTTCCAGCCGGATTTGTCCAGAGTCATCATACAGCCCGGCGTCGCATCATGCTCAGCCAGCGCCTTGGGAATATTCAGTGGAATTGAGCAATCGCCCCGTACACAGCGATCAATATCGTGCGTGATAGCCCAGGAATTACCCATCACGCGTTCGCCGTCGCGCAGCCAGCTCCAGGCTTCCTTTAACGCATAATCGCCTTTGGACTGCAAAACCACCATCGCCGGTTTTTGCCGGTCAACACTGAGGAGTTCATCCATCGGCCGGTATTCGCTGGCACGTACTGCCGGGTTTAGCAGAATAAATAAATTCGGATTGTCCTCGCCGGCTTTAATCGCTTTGCTGATGCGATCTTTGCTGCCATGCAGCGCCACGGCGCCACCAAGGCTATGCCCCAGCACTGTGTACCGTTGCAGCTGGCCAGCACTGACCAGCCCGTCCAGTTCGTCCAGTAACGCGGAAAAACCGGTTTTACCTATGCGCCGCGCCACGGATTTACGCTGAAAAATCGTCGGGAAATCTAAAGCTTCAACCTGACTGCTGGCGTCGGTCGAACCATCCAGCCACAGTGGGTCGAATTTGTCGCCACGCCAGCCAATATACAAACCAATCAGATTACGCTGCGCATCCGACTGGGCCATCAGTTGGTAAAACTGCTGGAAAGCAATGAAGTTTTCATCATCCGGTTTCGCACTGTGATGCCAGCCGTGGATAAAAATCAGCAGTTCAGGTTTGGCACTGCTCTGGCTGATGCGGGCCTTCAGACCTGCGAGCTGCGCCGGATTATGTGGCTGACCTTCGTCATTAAATTCAATCACATGGAAATTTTGCTGCGCAATATCAGCGCCGGGAACATGGTAAGCCTGATCAGGAATGTAACTCAGTGCCAGCGACAGTAATAACACCGCGGCAAGCAGCAGTTTAGAAATAGCGATACGGAACAGGACTTTTTTCAATTGATGACTACACACTCAGACAGCGAATTTAGCGAACGGACTCTGCAGCGGCGTGCAGAAAAAACCAGCAGATTATACGGCAAAATGCCGGGAGGCAGGTAGCGTTGTATCGCAGCAGGGTCAGGCTTTATTTATCTTTGAACCTAAGAAAAATGGCCGCGGTTCGGCGGCCATTCAGTTTCAGTCTGACAACAGGTTCAGATGTTACGACCCAATCACACCGCCATCGTCTTTTGTAACAATCACAGTCGCTGAGCGCGGACGACTGGTTTTGTCCTCGGCCGGCCAGGTCGAAGTCAGATTCGTCACAGTGGAACGGTCACCCGGGTGCTGAATGTTGACAAACATCGTCTTCATATCCGGTGTAAAACTGATGCCGGTGACTTCACAGTCGATTGGCCCTACCAGGAAACGTTTGATCTGACGGGTTTTGCTGTCTGCCACCAGCATCTGGTTATTACCAAAAGGGCCGGACGCTTGTTGTGAACCACTCATATCAGTCTGGATCCACAGCAGACCGTTGTGGTCAAAAGCCAGACCATCCGGGCTTGCCAGATGATTGTCCGCACTGAGTTTCAGGCCTGTGCCTGGCGTTTCCGTACCGACATCGCCGGCCAGCAGGAAAATATCCCAGTCAAAGGCGAGCGCCTGCGGCTGCTGCCGTTCGCGCCAGCGGATGATATGGCCAGTCGCGTTGTTGGCACGTGGATTGGCTTTATCCACTTGCGCGGCAGTGCGGCCAGTATTGTTAGTCAGGGTGAAATAGACTTCACCGGTTGTTGGGTGTACAGCACCCCACTCCGGTCTGTCCATCTTGGTGGCGCCAACCACGTCAGCTGCTAAACGGGTGTTAATCAGCACGTCCGCCTGGCTGACGAACTCAACGTTTTTAGCAAGGGCCGCGGCACGGAATTTCTCCGAGTTAAAGTTCAGCGCTAACCATTCACCGCTGCCGTCAGCATTAAATTTGGCGACATAGAGCGTGCCGTCGTTCAGCAGGTGACCGCCGGCTGTGGCTTTATGATACGGTGCTTTGGACACATATTTGTAGATGTATTCAAAGGTCGAATCGTCACCGGAGTAAAACACCACTGGCTGGCCTTCAACCACAGGTGCAAACACTACGCCTTCGTGACCAAAGCGGCCCAGTGCCGTGCGTTTTTGCGGCACGCTGTCCGGGTTAAACGGATCGATTTCGACAATCCAGCCAAAAGTGTTTGGCTCATTGCGGTAGTCGCGGTTGGCGTCTGTCGCGATGGTGGAAGCGTTAAAACGCTGATACTGATCAGCGCCTGAATCAGCGGTTTCCCAGCTGTAACGACCGTTTTTAGTACCCACGCCGTAGCGTTTATGTTCACGTGGCTGTGTGGCATCAGCGTTCATAAAATAACCGGCCCAGTTTTCTTCGGCGGTTAAATAAGTGCCCCAAGGCGTGTAACCATTACCGCAGTTATTCAGCGTACCGCGGGTACGGGTGCCGTCCGGGCTGTATTTAGTGACCATCTTGGCATCACCACGGGCCGGGCCTGAAATGTCCATCGGCGTCGCGCCGGTGATACGGCGGTTCAGCGGGCTGCCCTGCACCAGCTGGAACTGGCCTTTGGCGTCTTTTTTGATGTGCGCCACAGTGACACCGTGTACCGCCACTTCTTTGCGCACTTCATCCGCCGGGCGTGGTGCGCCGGTTGGGCCATTTTGATGCAAAGTTGCCGGTTCACAGTATTCATGGTTAAACACCAGCAAACCTTCGTTGCTGTTTTTACCTTCGGTGCGGGCGTCCAACGGGAAGAAATGCATACCGTCATGGTGCGCACCGACTTGCTGTTCCATTTCAGCACCGGTATTGAGGCCGCCTTCTTTGTATGCCGGGTAGCTACCGGTCAGCGGGGTGCCCATCGGTAAAAAAGCGCGGGCTGTGTAGCCTTGCGGCACAGTGACTTTATCCAAACGATTGGTTGGGATAGTGGTGAAATTCAGCAGCACAGGGGCAGGTTCTGGTTTGACTGCTTCTGGTAATAATAACGGCGCTTTGGTGTCGCTGTTACAACCGGCCAGGGTGCCACCAAACACAGTGGCGACTGCCGCGGCGATGCCACCTTTTAAAAAACCACGACGAGTCGCGACAATGTCGCTGAAAGTCGGGTTATCAGAAAAGTTGGTTTGCGGATCTATGCCGCTATTATCGAAATCTAACTTATTGTTTTGCTGCTTGTTATACATGAGCGCTCCGGCAGTGACAGTTCAAAAAGTTCCGCCGGTATTAGAGCTTTAACAGATGTCAGCGCCGTGACGTTTCATCGACAGTTTTGCGACATCCCATCGACATTTGTATGACAACCCCGTTTATGTGCCGGATGCTTCAGACAAAAGTTGCGTGTGTGGAGGCTGACACAGCGCCGCGCTGCTCTGGTATAGTGCAGCCATCTTTGCGCACAAACTGAGGTCCGTAACACCGATGATGGAATGGCAAATTGTACCTTTTGAGCAGTTAGACAGCCTGACGCTGTATAACATGTTGCAACTACGGGTTGATGTGTTTGTGGTCGAACAAAACTGCCCGTACCCTGAACTGGACGGCAAAGATTTACAACCGGGTGTGCTACATATTCTGTTGAAAAAACAGGATAAAATTCTGGGTTACAGCCGCGTATTACCACCGGGCGTCAGTTATCCGGACCATCCGGCAGTCGGTCGGGTTTGTGTGGCGCAGACAGCGCGGCGTTTAGGCCTCGGTGAACTGCTGGTAGCAAAAGCCATTGCGGTCGCCAGCGAACACTGGCCGCAACTGGACCTGTATATTTCGGCACAATGTTATCTGCAGCGCTTTTATGAAAGCATGGGGTTTGTCGCCGCCAGCGAACCCTACCTGGAAGATGATATTCCGCATCTGAAGATGATCCGGCCGGCGGGTTAACCGCCAGCCGCTCGTCACTACGCCCCGGTTACTGCGCGTACAAATGCTCAGCGCGCTGCAGCAAAATCCAGCTGGTCAGGATGTATTTATCATTCGACACCGGCACACAACCGCGATGGGTGTGGGTGAAGTACGCCGGCGCAATCACCATCCGGCCAGCTTTAGGCTGAATCGATTTCTGCTGATAATAAAAATCAGTCTGGCCGCCTTCAGCCACATCATTGAGATAAAACATAAACAACAACGTGCGGTGCAGTGGCTCGTTTAACGGCGCCTGTGGATAGACTTCACAGTGCCAATAGTTGTAATTTCCTTTACCAGCATCGTATTTCTGCGCCTGGATCGGCCCCAGCCGGTATAACAGCCGCATATAGTCGCCTGCACGCGCCTCGCCGAGTTCGGCATAGTTTTCATGGGTCAGATTCACCGGCTCGCCAGTCACCGGATGCTGGATAGTCAAAGCCACAGGCGCAATCAGCGCAAAATGATATTTGCGGAAATACTGTTCGGCATATTGGCCCGTCACTGCGATGATTTGCTGCAACAAGGCCTGATACTCAGCGTGGTCGTTCAGGTACAAATCCGTGCTGATTTTTTTGCTTGGGTCGACACCGCCACCGGTGCGGCCTGGTGTGCGGTGCGGGCTGTGCTCAAAAGTGTTGATAATGGCCTGGCAGAGTTCAGGGCTTAACGCGTCGTCGTAGATCTCAATAAAATCAGTCATCGGAGTTAGTTCAGCTGGCAAGGTCTGTCTGCAAGATAAAGCATCAGGCCCACAGCTGAGAAGCTCTGCCGGCAGAAAATTTGCAATTCATTTACAGCTAACATGACAACGGCGGTATTGCACCGCCGTTATTATTCGGGCCACTCAGTGGCAGACTCAGCCCTGATAAGCCGGATAATCGCTGTAGCCCTTGGCATCCTGCGTGTAGAAGGTGCTTGGGTCCGGCGCTGTTAACGGCCAGTCGTGTAACCAGCGTTCCACCAAATCCGGGTTGGCGATAAAGGCAGCCCCAACCGCCACCGCCTGCAACTGACCAGCCTGTACCGCTTGGGTGGCTTCGGTTTTCTGGTACCCCATGTTGCCGATCAGGTTGCCCTGATAAGCTTCCCGCGCCGCAGTCACCACGTCGCCTTGTTGCACACCAAAGAAATCGGCCCGCATCAGATGTAAATAGGCCAGATTAAACGGGTTTAATGCTGCAGCAACATGACGGGTTAACGCCACCGGATCTGAATCGACCATGCTGTTGTAGCTGTTGAGTGGCGAAATCCGCACGCCAACCCGGTCAGAACCCCAGACTTCCACCACCGCCTGCACCACTTCCAGCAGCAGGCGGCTGCGGTTTTCCAGCGAGCCACCGTAACGGCCGCTACGGGTATTCACACCATCACGCAGGAACTGGTCCAGCAGATATCCGTTAGCACCGTGCACTTCCACGCCGTCAAAGCCTGCTTCTTTTGCATTGATAGCCGCCTGACGGAACTGGGCAATAATGGTTGGAATTTCGTCATCAGCCAGTACCCGTGGCACTGTGTACGGCAACTTGCCCTCTGGCGTATGCACTGTATCTTCGATAGCAACAGCAGCAGACGACACCGGCGTATTGCCGTTGTTCAGCGCCGGATGGCAGGCCCGGCCACCATGCCAAATCTGCAGCACAATTTTGCCGCCTTTGGCGTGCACAGCATCCGTCACCTGTTTCCAACCCTGAATCTGCGCCGCGGAATAAATACCGGGTTCACGCCAGAACGCAGAATTGCCCTCAGCCACCATAGTTGCCTCGGCAATAATCAAACCTGCACTGGCGCGCTGGGCATAGTAGTCGGCCATGATCGGCGTCGGCACATGGTCGGCATCGGCACGGGTGCGCGTCAGTGGCGCCATCAGAATACGGTTTTTCAGGGACAATGCCCCGAGCTGGACTGGACTGAACAAATCACTCATGGTTTTTCCTTGGTTTGGCTGCGCGAAAAT
>CAMLNG010000238.1 GCA_946481195.1 uncultured Chromatiaceae bacterium | reverse complement strand
GTAGTCAAAAACCAGACTGCTGATCTTATCTCCGGTGGTATCGCCGGTACCGTCAATCTGGTGACGCGCAAACCATTTGATTCAGAAAAACAAATGTTCGCCCTGAGTGGCAAAGCAAATTACGGCGATTATCGCGAAGAAGTCACGCCATCTTTATCCGGTTTGTTTTCCGAGCAATGGCAAACTCAAAACGGTCGGTTCGGTTTTTTAATCGCAGCTTCAACTTCAGAGTATCAGTCCCGCGGTGACGGCGTCGGTTTGGGTAATTTCCATTCGCGCGGCAGTTCATTTATCCCTACGACCGACCAATGGGGCGGCATTACCGGCGTAGATCCAAAGTCGCCGGTTGACGGTCCGGCGTTACCAGGTCAACCAGCTGGGACTGTCTGGCATGTGCCTGTTGCCATCCATTTAAGCACCGCGGATAACGACCGCGAGCGCACCGGTTTTACCACATCTCTGCAATGGGCCAATAAAGCTGACACTGTCATTGCAACGCTGGAGCATATTAATTCCGATGCCTCGCTGGAATGGAACGAACGTCAAATCGGTCAGGCGGCACAGGGCTTTCGCGGTTTTATGGGCTCGTCACAAAACTGGCGGGATGATAAAGCCAATGGCCGGCCGCTGACCACCGACAATGGGTTTGTCACTTCGGGTGTGGCATTGGGGGTGAGTCCGGAAACGCCATTTTTCTATCGTAGCCGCTGGAACTACAACGAAAATACCGTCGAAGACACCTCGCTCAATCTGAAAATCAAAGCGACAGACCGCCTGAAGCTGGAGCTGGATTATCAGCATATTGATTCAGATAAAGTGGTGCACAACTACAGCATGTCCGGTCAGACCCGCGGCAATCATGTGCATGTTGTGTCACCGTATTTCCTTGATATGCGCGGCGAGCGGCCCACAGTCGAATTTTTAAGTAACAATATTCAGACCGCGGGCTGGTCACCGAATAAAGACTGGAACGGCCCGGTACCCAACCTGTTTTTAGGCAGTGGTATGGAGCAGGAGGAACACAATACTGCCAAAGCCGACAGCTTCCAGTTTGATGCTACTTACGAGCTCGATGGCGTATTCTCCAGCCTGAAGTTTGGCGGTTATTACTCAGATAAAGAGCTGACCGTGCGTGACACCGCCTATGAGGGCTGGTCGGCAATTGGTACCCCCTGGGATATGGCAGACCGCAATGCTGCGGCTGCAGTGAATCAGCCAGGTTTATTCGAACGGGTAGATTTTTCCGACTACTACAATGGTCAGGTGCTGATTGGTGGCGTGAATAATTTCCTGTTCCCGAAAATGGATCTGGTGAAAAACTATGCGGCGTCACTGCGTCAGGGCTGTAAAGAGGGCTGGCACAATGCCACGCTGAGTAAAGCCAATAACGGCGTCTGTACCGGGACCTATGTGCCGTATACCGACAAGCCGAACCGGGTTGAAGGGCCATTTGCCGCCCACAACATCAGCAAATCGAACGAACAACGCACCGAATTTTACCTGCGTGGTGACTTTGAACTGCCGGAGCGCGATATCCCGGTCAAAGGCAACCTGGGCCTGCGGTTTGTCAATTATCAGCTGGAATCCACTGGCGCTTTTGTCCAGCCAACCACGGCCAAACGCGGCAATGCCGGCACTTCGCTGAACACCGTGATGCAGAAGCCGGAATATAAGCAGTATTACGACCTGGCGTCCGGTGAATCGCAGTTAAGTACGGTCGACGGCACCGATTACAGCACTGTGTTACCAAGCCTGAACCTGAGTTTTGAACTGAAAGACGATTTAGTGATGCGGTTTGGTGCATCTACAGGTCTGTTTTATCCAAGCCTGGTTGATGCACGCAACATCAGTTTGCTGGATTTAGACTATACGCGTCGGTTAAAAACACCGGGGCAGGATCAGGATGAAACCAATAACCCGGTGGTCGGGCTTGATGATATCGAAGTGACAGCGCTGGCCGGTAACCCGTATCTGGAGCCGGAAGAGTCAATCAACCTGGATTTAACCACTGAATGGTATTTCGCCAAAGCCGGTTTTATCAATCTGGGTCTGTTCCATAAAAAGCTCGATAACATTATCCGTAACCGCCAGTTTGATTTGGACGTCACCTACAAAGGCGTGAAATACGACGTCTCGGCTTATGGCCCCGCCAATACCGGCTCTGGCACTATCCGTGGTGCTGAACTGTCGTATTCACAGTTCTACGATATGTTACCGGGTTTGTGGCGTGGTTTAGGTTTGCAGTTTAACTACACCTATATTGACCAGAGTGGCCTTGAAGATCCGAACGAAATCTCCAAAGGTACACTTGGCTTTAAGGAAGACGGCAGCCGCGTTGACGATAACCGCAATACCTTCCGCGTATTCAGTGGCTTACCGCTACAAGGTTATTCAGACCAAAACCTGAATATCGTTGGGATGTACGAACTTGAGGATATTTCTTTCCGCTTGGCTTACACCTGGCGTTCAGAATACCTGCTGACGCTGCGCGAGTCGGAAGAATACGTACCGGCCTATGCCAAAGCATCCGGCATGCTGGATGCAAGCTTCTACTACAGCATCAACGACAACTGGAAGGTCGGCATTGAGGGCAGTAATTTGCTCAATACCGAAACTAAAACCGAGTATCAGATGAACCAGGCCGGTGAGCGGACTCAGGCGCTGAGTTTTATTACCGACCGGCGTTATGCGATTAGCGTACGGGCCGTGTTCTGATCTAAGGTCCACATCAAACAGCCCCGGATTGCAGCGGGGCTGTTTTTTCGCCAGACAACACTGCACCGGCCGGTTCTTCGATGGCTGGACCTTGCAAGGTGCCGGACAAATCCCCATGCTATAGCCTATCTATTATTGACCACTGAGCCTGGCCCGATGTCCGATCTGCAAACCCGCATTGAAAACTTACGTCAAACGCTGCACCAGCATAGTTACCAATATTATGTGCTTGATAACCCCAGCATTCCGGATGCGGATTATGACGCTTTGTATCGCGAGTTGCAGACACTTGAAGCACAGCATCCTGAGCTTGTCACCGCTGATTCGCCAACACAGCGGGTAGGGGCGGCGCCTTTAGACAAATTTGGTCAGGTCAGCCATCAAATTCCGATGTTGTCATTGGACAACGCTTTTGAAGCGGCCGATTTTCAGGCGTTTTATCAGCGCATGGCCGACCGGCTCGACCAACAAATTGAATTCAGTTTTTGCGCTGAACCCAAACTCGATGGCCTGGCCGTCAGTATCCGCTATGAAAATGGTTTGCTGGTGCAGGCGGCGACACGTGGCGATGGTTTTACCGGCGAAGACATTACCAGCAACATTAAAACCATCCGGGCTATTCCGCTGAAGTTACAGGGTGAGTATCCGCCAGTACTGGAAGTGCGTGGTGAGGTCTTCATGCCACTGGCCGGTTTTGAGACGATGAACGCCAAAGCCAGAGCGAGCGGCGACAAGGTATTTGCCAATCCGCGTAATGCCGCTGCCGGCAGTTTACGTCAGCTCGATCCGCGCATCACTGCCAGCCGCCCATTAAGTTTTTATGCCTATGCAGTTGGTGCTGTGACAGATCCAAACGTGTTATTGGACAGCAAAAGCCACTATGCCCGGTTGCAGCAGTTAAAAGGCTGGGGCTTGCCGGTGTGTCCTGAGATCCGGCTGGTAACAGGTGCAGCGGCGGCGCTGGCATACCATGCCGATATTCTGGCACGCCGCGCCACATTGGCTTATGAAATCGACGGCGTGGTGCTGAAAGTCGACGATTTATTGCAGCAACAGAACCTGGGATTTGTCTCCCGTGCACCGCGTTGGGCCATTGCTTTTAAGTTTCCGGCGCAGGAAAAAACCACCCGCCTGCTTGATGTCGAGTTTCAGGTCGGCCGCACCGGGTCCGTCACGCCAGTGGCGCGGCTGGAGCCGGTCAGTGTCGGCGGCGTGACTGTGTCTAATGCTACTTTGCATAATCAGGATGAAATTAATCGCCTGGGTATCAAAATCGGCGACAGTGTGATTATCCGCCGTGCCGGCGATGTGATCCCGCAAGTGGTTGCTGTGGTGTTGGCTGAGCGGCCAGAGGATGCGCGCGACATTCTGTTTCCGACCGAATGCCCGGTCTGTGGCAGTGCCACAGAACGGGTGGAAGGCGAAGCCGTCACGCGCTGCACCGGCGGATTGTTTTGTGGTGCGCAGCGTAAAGAAGCGCTGAAGCACTTTGTCGCCCGCAAGGCGATGGATATTGAAGGATTAGGCGACAAACTCATCGAGCAGTTAGTCGACGAGCAGCTGGTGCAAAGCCCGGTCGATATCTACAAACTGGATATGCCTGCGCTGGTTGGGCTGGAGCGGATGGGGGAGAAGTCGGCACTGAAATTACTGGCGGCTATCGAGCAATCCAAACAAAGCACCTTGCCGCGTTTTATTTATGCCCTGGGCATCCGAGAGGTGGGTGAAGCCACAGCCTTAAATCTGGCGCAACATTTTCGCAGTCTGGACGCTTTACGTGCCGCGTCCCTCGAACAGTTACTGGACGTTGCTGATGTCGGCGCAGTGGTCGCCGGGCAAATTCTGCATTTCCTCGCTGAGCCGCATAATCAGGCGGTCATTGATGGTTTGATTGCGGTGGGCGTGCAGTGGCCGGATATCGCCGAAAAAGCGCAGACGGCGCAGCCGCTGGCGGGGCAAACATTGGTGCTGACCGGTACTTTAATTGCGATGGGCCGGGACGAAGCTAAAGATAAATTACAGCAATTAGGCGCCAAAGTGGCGGGCTCTGTGTCGGCGAAAACCAGTGCGGTGATCGCCGGTGATAATGCCGGTTCCAAACTGGCTAAAGCCGAAGAGCTGGGCGTGGCGGTCTGGACTGAACAGCAAATGCTGGATTTGTTTGCTGCACACGGGCTTCACTGATGAAGCATTATCCGGATTTGCCGCTGCTGGATCAGGATGGCCTGCACCGGATCCCTATGCGGTTTTATGCGCTGCTGCTGGTATTGCTCAGGCCATATTTGTGCTGGATTGTGACTTTGGTGATGCCGGAAGCTGAGCGCAAAGCGGTACTGAGTTTTTTCTATCCGCTTAGTGATGATTTTATCCGTGCTGTACTGATTGCCATTCCGGCTTTGCTGGTGCTGGCGGCTGTCAGTCAGCGCGTGCCTTATGACAAAAAGCTGCGGCGTGGCCGGGCAAAATCATTCTGGTTTGGCTTGTGGCGGCACAGCCGCTGGTTATTGCTTGGCGTCGCAGCTATTGATTTATACTGGACTATCAGCCACTTACCGCCTTATGTCGCATTAAAGGCGCCCGGCTTGTTATTGGTGGTCGCCGCTTTGGCCTTAAGCTGTTTGTATCTGTTGCGCAGCCAGCAATTACGGCTGGTATTTAGTGAATGGCCGGAAGATAAAAAGGCCTGAGCGTCGCTACCCCTAGCACGACGGCATTGGCGCGAACGCCTCAGACCGCCAGCTGTTTTTGCTTCAGCTGGTCAAAACGGCGCTGTTGCTCCGGATTGAGTTTGCCCAGTTCAATGGCGCGTAAACAGGCTTGTTGTAAGCGGCTGCGTTTCACCGGGTCCATCGCGCCGGTGGGGGCGGTCAACATGCTTTGCAACAGGTTCAGTGCGATGCCGGCATTACGGGGTAATAAGCGGAAGGCGTGCTCAAAAGCGCCGAGGGCAGCCTGCCAGTTGCCATGTTGATAATGCATAACCGCGATGTTATTGAGTTCGCGCGGGGCTGTGGTCAGTTCAGCGCGTTCTTGTTGCTCCTGCAGCAGATAGGTTTGCAGATAAGGATCGGCATTTTGGCTTTGGCAGAATTCACCAATTTTCTCAAACCAGCGTTTAGACGCCTGGGTCAGGCCTACTTCGTGTAAGGCTTTAGCGCGGTCCAGCGCATCTTCCAGACTGGTGATATTCAGCGGCACTTCGTCCATGGTTTCGAGAATTTTCAGCGCTTTGTCTTTTTGATCTTTCAGGTAATGCAAACGGGCCTGCAACACTGTTTGTTGCTCGTGGGTGTCGGACTGCGAGAAATTGCTACGCAGCTGATTGAGCGCTTCTGTCGCTTGTTTACTCAGCTTGTTGGTTTCGCCGTCCTCATCCATTGACACGGCGAAATCGATGCAGGCGCGCGCCATATTCAAATACAGATCCGGTTGCTCATACATCGAATGACGGGCAAATTTCAGCAAATCCCGGGCTGATTTGTACTGGCGTTCATAGTCGTGATTGAGCC
>CAMLNG010000237.1 GCA_946481195.1 uncultured Chromatiaceae bacterium | reverse complement strand
TCGCGGCCATAATACTGGCTGCATTTGCGCTGAATTTATCCGCGCAGTATCTGACGTTCTGTACAGAACTACCACAACTGCGCTGGCGGGTGCTGAGCCGAAACGCTTTGCTGATGGGGCTTGTGACCGCGGCTTTATTTGTGTTGTTTCCGCGGTTACCGCCTTTGTGGCAATTGCCGGGCGCGAAAATGACTCAGACCGGCCTGACGGACAATCTGGCACCAGGCGCTGTCGGTAAGTTGTTGCAATCGGATGCACTGGCATTTCGGGTAAAATTCAGCGGAACCGCACCTGGCGCTGCGCAGCGTTATTTTCGTGCCAAGGTCTACGATGTTTTTGATGGCAGTAACTGGCGCGCCCAACGTATCCAGACCGCAGTGATACCAGCGACCGACTCGCTCGCACCATACAACTACACAGTGATTGCTGAACCTCATCAACAATTCAGTTTATTTAGTCTGGGCGCGCCACAGCAACACAGCGCCAATACGCTATATACCAAAGAGGCACTGCTGGTCACCGAACAGCCGCTCAGTCAGCGCCTGAGCTATCAGGTATCGAGCAACATCGGCGTGCTCAAAGCAAGTGGGAATATCAACCGCTACCTGCAGTTGCCGGCTGGCAATCCACAAAGCCGAATGCTGGCGCAACAATTGAGCCAGAACACAGGCACCGCGGCAACGCTGGTGCAGCGCATCAGTCAATACTTTCAGGACCAGCAGTTTCGCTACAGCTTGTCACCGGGAGAACTCAGCGGTGCGCAAATTGACCAGTTTATGTTTGAACGTAAATTGGGATTTTGCAGTCATTACGCTGGCGCGACAGTATTTTTATTACGGGCCGCTGGCATTCCGGCGCGGCTGGTTGGTGGTTATTTAGGCGGGGAATGGCAGGACGATGGCGCTTATCTGCAAGTCCTGCAAAAAGATGCGCATGCCTGGGTTGAGTATTATCAGGACGGCAATTGGCTGAGTTTTGACCCAACGGCTTTGATCGAACCCAGTTTACTGCAGGAGACGTTGTCAGATGCCACTCTTGCTGATTTTGCCGGCGCCGGTGGCGGCTGGATGCTGGTACAACTACGCATCATGTTGTTACAGCCATTACGGGATCTGGATTATTACTGGTCGATGTGGGTACTTAGTTTTGATTCGGCACAGCAACAGAGTTTGTTTGGTCAGTTGCGCCAGTGGCAACAAGAAATCAGGTTTCAGACTTACTGGTGGTTGTGGCTGTTGCTGCCAGCCACTGTCGCCGCAACCTGGTATTGGCGTCGCCGCCCGCAACAGAACCTTACCACAAGTTTATTCCAGCCGTTGCTGAGCTTGCAGCCGAAAGCTATCGAACAGACATATCAGCAATATTTAGCGCAATGGGCCTTGCAACACCCGGCGCTGGAGAATGAGTTGGCCTTGTTGACTCAGTGTTATCAACGCTGGCAGTTTGCCGGGGAGACTCAGGCCTATGCTGAGTCCCGCCAGGCGATGCGGCAAATAATATTGCGGCTTAAACGGCTAAAATCCTGAGCGCAGTTTGCACATGTTCAGCACAGCTGCGGCCGAGATCTGTCAGGTAACCACCATCGGCCTGGGTGAGCAGGCCCTTTTGATATAAACGCCCAATTGCCGCTTTGGTTTCATCATCAGCATCTTTATGGACTTTTATCCCCTCCAGACTGCTGTCGAGATTAAACAAATTCAGAACACGGATCTCAACATTTAATTCGGCATTAATTGGCATAAAGATTCCTTGCTGTTGTTTTGTTCTAACCATAGCCGCTCGCCGTTGACGCGGCAACTTAGTTCAGTGCGTCGTCGCGCCAGAATTTGGTACCTTTAATAGTTGCCTGCAGTGCCAGTCCGGTTTCGGTCAATTGATAAATCGTGATGTTGTCGACGGTAATTTCCCCACCGATGGCATCGCCTTTTTCATTGGCTTTGGCTGCTGCATCCATCTGGCCACCAAAAGCCCAGCCGTCATCGACAAAGCGATTCAGCGCCTGCTGGTTGTGGAACACAAACACCAGCCGGTAGTCTTTGGCACCTAAGCCCAATCCGAGACCAATCTCGCCCATTTTCATATAAGTAACAGCACCACTATTGCTGTGGACCACGCCATGGCCGCCACCGGCACTGGCGAAGATGATATTAACATTGGCGTTGGAGAACACGGCATAACCGGCTGCACGTTCGATAGTGTCTGCGGCATAAGGTTTTTCTTTGTAGAGTTTATTGAGGGTCGAAGCGCGCATTTGTTCTATGGCCTGTCGTTTTTGATCAGCGGTCTGGCCGCCGGTACTGGCGCAGCCGCCGAGCACTAAACTACAGGTGAGAGTGAAAGCAATCAGCCATTTTGTCATTGTTTTGCTCCGGGTCTGAGGAATTGCAAAGTCTGACCTGCGACCGCTGCAAAAGGTTGCAGAAAATTCGGTTTAATGCCGCAGATCAAAGAGAAATTTATATTGCTTCATAAACTTAGGCGCGGCAACCAGAAATTGGCCGGCGCTAAAAAGTGAAAGGCCGCAATGCGGCCTTTTTGGGAAAAATTTGCAGATCAGGCAGCGTTACGCAGCGCTGCGATGCGTTTTTCCAGTGGCGGGTGACTTAAAAATAACTCGCTGCTCGCCGGCTTATTGGCAATACCAAAGGCCATCATCGAACCTTCCAGCTGGCTGTCGTGGTTGTTGCGCAACCGTTCCAGCGCCGCCACCATCTTGTTGGCACCAACCAGTTTAGCAGCACCGGCATCGGCGCTGTATTCACGTTTACGTGAGAACCACATGACGATAATGCTCGCCAACACCCCAAACATCATTTCCAGCACGAACACTGTGGCCATGTAGGCAAAACCGCCTGATTCGGAGGATTCATCGTCGCTGCTGCGGGTGGCATTGTGGATAGCGCCGGCAATAAGCCGCGCCAGGAAAATCACAAAGGTGTTTACCACGCCCTGGATCAGCGTCAACGTGACCATGTCACCGTTGGCCACGTGTGACACTTCATGCGCCAGCACAGCTTCAACTTCCTCTTCGCGCATGTTGCGCAGCAAACCTGTGCTCACAGCGACCAGCGCGTTATTCCGGCTCATGCCGGTGGCAAAAGCATTCATTTCAGGAGAGTCATAAATGGCTACTTCCGGCATGCCAATACCGGCTTGTTGCGCCTGACGGCGAACCGTATTGACCAGCCAGTGTTCAGTGGCATTTTGTGGTTGCTCAATGACCACAGCACCGGTAGAACGCTTTGCCATCCACTTTGACATCGCCAGTGAAATAAAAGACCCACCAAAACCAAATACAGCGGCCAGTAATAATAAGCCGCCCATGCTTTGCCGGTTGATGCCAAAGACGCTGAACAGAATGCTCAGTACGATAGACAACACCAGCATCACCGCCAGGTTTGTCATGATAAACAACAGAATACGTTTCATCTCTACCTCAAATTTCTGATGACCTGAGCCTAAGATATGGACTTTTCCACTGATTTCAAGCCCAATGCGGCGACTGACCGCTTTCATTCTCCGACCGGCTTGTCGCAGCGGTGTTGCCGCAGCTACACTGCGCCACCACAACCAGAAGAGCAAAATATGAATTTACTTTTACTCAGTAGCTCCCGCGCCGGCAACAGCGACTATCTGGCTCCGGCATTGGACCTTATTGCGGCGCAGCTGGCGAATTGTCGCGAAGTGCTGTTTGTGCCCTATGCCGGCGTCACGGTGCAATACGACGATTATCAGCAAAAAGTTCAGCAGGCGTTACAGCCGCTCGGGCTCAGGGTGAATTCCATTCACCGGTTTGCCGACGCAAAACAGGCGCTGCAGCAGGCACAAGCCGTGATGGTGGGCGGTGGTAATACTTTTGCGCTGTTACAGCGGTTGTATCAGCACGACTTGATCGCATTGCTGCGTAAGCAGGTGACAGCGGGGCTGCCTTACACCGGCTGGAGTGCGGGTTCCAACATTGCAGGCCTTAGCATCCGCACCACCAACGATATGCCGATTATTGAACCGCCGTCATTTCAGGCACTCGGCTTGGTGCCGTTTCAGCTCAATCCACATTATGCCAATTTTGCGCCGCCAGGTTTTCACGGGGAAACCCGAGACATGCGTTTGGCGGAATTTATGCAACTGAACCCGCAGACACCGGTGCTGGGGTTGCCGGAAGGCACAGCGTTGAAGCGGCTTGACGACACCCTGAGCTACGTAGGCGACAGCGATGCCGCCTTATTCCGGCAAGGCGTGAAAACCGCCATCGCGCCTAACAGCGATCTGTCTGCCTTATTAAGATAACCTGCCAGTGGCTGCCAGTTGCAATTTGAACTGTGCGGCCAGCTGCAGGCACAAATCGTCGTCGGCGCCCGCGGGCGAAAACGGCATTGTCGCCAATAGTGGTAACTGCAGCCGTTGTTGCAGGTCCTCCAGCGTTTCTTGCAGATAATGCATGTGCGGCGTAAGGATATTAGCAATGTAACCGACAATCGGCACACCGGCGCGGCGGAGTTCCCGTACAGTCAGCAAACTGTGGTTCAGACAGCCCAGTTTTACGCCAACCACCAGCACCACCGGCCATTGCTGTTGTACCACCCAATCTGCCAGATATTCATCCGCATTCAGCGGTAACAACCAGCCGCCCGCGCCTTCAATCAGCTCCAGCTGACTGCCACTTTGTGGCAACAACTCCGTAAGATTTGCCAGTGACAGCGGCTGCTGCAGCGCCTGCGCCGCCAGATGCGGTGCTGTCGGCAGTTGATAACAAAGCGGGTTCACCAGACTGATTTGTTGTCCGGTTTCCGCAGCCAGAGCTTTTGCATCAGGACTCAGGCCATCCGGGTCCACCCCGCTGGCAATCGGCTTTAACGCTGAGCAATGAACACCTGATAAGCGCAGGCCGCGCAATAATGCGCTGCTGCAATAGGTTTTACCGGCATCCGTATCTGTGCCTGTGACAAAAAAACGCTGTGGTGACGCTGTTGACTCGATACAACTCATGGCATCTGACCAAAAATAAACAGCACCTGATAACTGAGCGGTAAGCCTTGGGTCGTCAGATTGCGCTGATAGGCCTCGGCAAAACGTTGCCAATAAGCACGGCCGGCAAGGCCCGGAATATTTGCAGCTTTCAAACCGGTATAGTTAGCGCCGATACGCTTAAATTCGCGTGCGAGTGTAAAAACGTCCGGGAAAAACAACTGAAAAGTCTTTTGCTGACCATGGCAAGCCAAGCCACTGGCTCTGGCGGCACGCAGGTAATCCGCGACCGGGCTGAAACTTAACGTGGGCGGCACCTGACCTGTCTGGCGCCAGGCCTGCTGAAACTCATGCATCGATTCTTCCACCAGCGTAGTCAACACAAAACTGCCGCCGGGTTTTAAAATTCGGGCGATCTCTGCAAACACCGGTGCCGGGTCCGGACACCATTGCAACATCAGTGAACTAAATACTGTATCAACGCTTTGATCAGGCAGCGGAATTTGCGCCGCATTGGCCTGAATAAATAGCCGGGCTATCCCATGGCGTTTGGCCTGGTCGAGCATGGCGGCACTTAAATCCAAAGCTAACAGCTCGTCACAAAAGCTACTCAGATTGTGATGAAACCAGCCCGGGCCGCAACCTAAATCAAGTAATGTGCCCTGCTGTTGTTGCGGTAACAAACGCAGCGCATCAAAAGCGACCTCACGCTGTAACCGGGCGCTTTGCTCGTAGGTTTGTGCGGCTTTGCCGAAATGCGCACTAATTTGTTCTGCTTGTAGTTGGCTTTCCACCGAAGGATCCTGAGTAAAACTATTCATTGAAACCAGTCGTTGCCGGGCGCGTTTGAGCCAGGGCACCAACCAAATTCTTAATGTGCGCCGCACTGTGTGCTGCGGACAAACAAATCCGCAACCGGGCCTGCGGTACTGTCGGCGGCCGGATGGCATGCAGCCAGATGCCGGCAGCCTTCAGCGCTTGACTCCAGCGCAAAGCGGCCGGGCTATCTGCACATAACAGCGGTTGGATGGCGGTCACTGATGCACTGAGTGGCAAACCTTCTGCTAAAGCAGCTGTACGGAACAAAGCAATATTGTCTGCGAGTTTGTCGCGGCGCCATTGTTCGCTGCGGCACAACCTGATGCTATGCACCATCGCCTGACAAAGTGCCGGCGACAGCGCGGTGCTGTAGATATAGTGCCTTGATTGTTGCCGGATGTAATCAATCACATCACGGCTGCCGGCCAGAAATCCGCCCTGA
>CAMLNG010000236.1 GCA_946481195.1 uncultured Chromatiaceae bacterium | reverse complement strand
TCATGCTACCGCTGCCAATGGCGGTGCCTTTAGTGCCAATCAGGCTGATGGGGTCGATATTGCTGTCATAGCTATAGGCAAAAGTGGAGTTATTGGCATCCAACGCAAAAGTGCGCTGATACGGGATATCCAAATCAGACTTGCCAATCCCGGCAAGGAAGGTCATTTGCAGCGCATCGCTGATTTGCCAGTCGCCAGAAAAGGTGGCCTGATTAAAGTCCGATGTCGACACGTCCTGCCGTGCTTCGGAGCGGATCGGCACCCCGGATAAAGTGCCGGCCACCACAGTGTTGTCAGCGTCCGTCACCAGATTTTCGGCATAAATTTTAGTTTTGCTGGAGACATTACCACGCAGTAGCGCCGAATACTGGAATTCGTCCATAGTGCTGTCGAGTTTGGCGTGCAGCAGGTCAAAGTTCAGCAACAGATTGTCATGCGGCCGGTACTGCGCGGCGGCGGTTAAACCCAGCCGGTCCTGCTGTTTGTTAAAAATCGAATAACGCGGAATACGCGGGATCCACAGCCCTTCCATATTGGCGTTGGTATAAGCACCTTTGGGTTCTAACTGCGTCACCGGTGCTGCGGTTAGTTTATTGCCGGCGTTGCCGGTTTTCCACGACGGATTGTTGACGCTCCAGCGCACTGTGGTGGCGCCTTCGCTTTGCACCAGACCTTCTGAATAAGCGGCGGATAACAGCAGACCAAAGTGGTTGTCCCAGTTTTTGCTGAACATCAGCGAAGCGCGCGGCGTGACTTCAGACGCGACATCGTTGTAACGCGCATTGAGATTATAGGCGAACTTGTCGTCCTGGTACTGAAATGGCCGCGCCGTTTGCAGATTGACGTTACCGGATATACCGCCGTCTTCCAGTTCTGCCGCGGCGGTTTTGTTCACATCAATCTGGGTGAATAACTCAGAGGCAAAGACGTTAAAGTCAAAAGCCCGGCTTTTATTGGCGCCGCCGGAGGCGTCGGTTGCTGCGCCGGCGGATGCTGATTCCATACCGTTAATCGTCGTTTTAACAAAAGTGGCGCCAAGACCACGCAGGCTGATTTGGCGGCCTTCGCCGGCGTCCTGCTCAATAGCAATGCCCGGCACCCGCGCTAAGCTGTCGGCGATGTTTAAGTCGGGGAATTTGCCTAAGTCTTCCGCCAAAATGGTTTCTTTGCTGCCGACTGCTTCGCGTTTGGCGGCTAAAGCGACGTTTAAGCTGCCGCGAAAGCCTGAGACTTCAATCACTTCAATTTCGTCGGCTTTGGTTTTATCCGCTTTTTGCGCACTGGTTGCTTCGGCGATGCTGGTTGTAGTTTTTGCCGTTGCCGTTTGCTGCGCCAGCGCAGGTGTGGCAATCAAGCCAAGCCCCAGCCAGATAGCGTGACTGAGCGCCTGCGAGGCAAATTGTGGCTTTCCCGTTGTTTTTTTATTTTTTGTCATACCCTGTCGTCCTTTCTTGTTGATTTATAGTGTTTTTATTTCTACTTCCTGCGAATAACCACAGCCGTGCGACAGGCGACTGCACGGCTGTGGATGTTGCATTTCTGCAATTTATTTTGCTGTACCGGCACCTGCCACCGGTGGCAAATTCAATTAAAATAAACCGGCTTAAAACAAAAAGTCGGTGGACAGAAACGCCGAATCGCGTCGCTGCACCATGTCGCGCACTAAACTGATGCCAGCCTCATTGCCTTTGGTCGCCACTAAAGTTGGAATGGAAAACTGATGCAAAGCATCCTGTACCGACAAAGTCCCTTCTGCCGAATCTTTGCGGCCGGTAAAAGGAAAGCTGTCCGGGCTGCGCTGGCACTGGCTGTTGATATTGATGCGGCCCACCTGATTGGCAAAAATGTCGACTAATGGGCCTATCGCGCGGCCATCGGTGCCGAAAATACTGAGTTGCTGACCAAAATTGCTGTGGATGACATAGTCGATAACTTCCGCAATATCGTCATATGGCACCACCGGCACCAAAGGCCCGAATTGCTCTTCCTGATACAGCCGCATCGCAGGTGACACCGGATACAACAACGCCGGACGCATCAGACTGCCGGCAAAATCACCACCGCCGCTGTTCACCACTAGCGCGCCATGCGCTTTGGCATCAGCAATTAAAGCCGCCATGGCGTCAGTTTTGCCCGGTTCCGGCAGTGGCGTGATTTGCGCACCAGTCTGCCACGGCATCGCCAGTTTCAGTGCGTCGATTTGCGCCGCCAGCAGCGGTAATAAAGCGGATGCCTGCGCCCGTGGTACAAAGATAATTTTTAACGCGGTACAACGCTGACCATTAAAAGCCAAAGCGCCGGCAATCACTTCTTTGGCAGTTGCGGCAAGGTCGGCACAAGGCAGCACTATCGCCGGGTTTTTCGCATCAAGGCCAAGCACCGCTTTGAGTCGGTGTGGTTTTGGATGCAGGCGTTTTAAATCACTGGCGCCTTTGTTAGTACCGATAAAAGCCAGCACGTCGACTTTGCCACTTTGCATCAGCGCACCGACCGTTTCGCGGCCACGGCCATAAATCACGTTAATAACACCGGCCGGAAAACACTCACGAAAGGCAGCCAGCAAAGGTTCAATCAACAGCACACCGTATTTGGCCGGCTTAAATACCACGGTATTGCCCATCATCAGCGCCGGGATCAGCGTGGTGAAGGTTTCATTGAGCGGATAGTTAAAAGGCCCCATACAAAGCGCCACACCAAGCGGCACGCGGCGGATTTTGCCGAGCACACCTTGTTCAGTGATAAAATGGCTGTCGGCGCGGTCCTGCTGTTTCAGCGCCTGAATAGTGTCGCGGATGTAATCGCAGGTGCGGTCAAATTCTTTGGCAGCGTCCGCAGCATTTTTACCAATTTCCCACATCAATAAACGCACGACTTCGTCACGCTTTTGCGCCATCGCGGCGAGGAATTGTTCAACATGGCGGATGCGCGCTAACAGCGGCATCGTCGGCCATTCGCCACGACCCAAATCATAAGCGCGCACTGCTGCGTCCAGCGCCGTCAGTGCCGCAGCGCTGTCCAGCAGTGGCGTGGCGCCAAGCCGCGCTGCCTCGATTTGGCCGGTGGTCTCATCCCGGATCTGCACCGGACTGAATACTTCCGCCAGTTCACCGGACCAATGACACAATTCACCATCAATCAGATAGTGACGCTGCGCCAGATATCCAGGCGCGGGAAACTCCGCCGCGACTTGCGCGGCGGTCGGGAATAACAAAGCTAACTCAGACATACACAGTTCCTTTTTTTGATAAATAGCGCTGTGTCCGTGGTTGCAATGACGGGTCCGGTCAGCCGGTTAGCCGGCTGCCTGACCTCATTTTCTAAGTGCGCTGTTGCGCCATTTTTTATAACGAATAGTGCGCCTTAAAAGCGCGAAAATTATCCATGCTGACAATAGCGCCGGTGTGTTCGACGACAAACCCGGCAAGCGCCGCCGCCAGCTGCGCAGCCGCTTTGGGCGATTGCCCGGCCAGCCGCGCCGCCAGATAACCACCATTAAAAGAATCACCGGCTGCTGTGGTATCCACCACTTTTTTCACCGTCACTGCCGGCATGGCAAATCTCTCGCCACCAGCCCAGACCACTGCGCCGTCTTTGCCGTTTTTCACCACAATCTCGCCAGTGCCTAGCGCTTTGAGCTGCTTGATCACATCGTCGCAATGTTGCGCGTTAAACAGCACTTTATGGTCGTCCAGGCCCGGCAAGGCGATGTCTGACAAGGCATAAGCGCGCTCAAAAGCGTCGCGGCACTGCTGCACGCTTTGCCACAGCACCGGGCGGTAATTCGGGTCAAAACCGATGTTGACGCCGGCCGCTTTTAATTCCGCCACTAAAGCAAACAAATCCTCGCGGTCGTCCTGCGATAAAATCGCGAGGCTTATACCGGAGAAATAAAACCAGTCGGCGCTGGTCAATGGCGTCACGTCGTTGCGGGCGCGGAACAGCTGCAGCGTTTGTTTGGCGGCCGAACTGTCGCGCCAGTAGACGAAACTGCGCTCGCCAAAAGCGTCGGTATTAATCATGTACAAACCTGGCCGCGCGGTTTTGCTTCTGAGCAACAAACTGCTGCCGAGCTTTTCGTTTTCTACTGCAGCTAACAGCTTATCGCTAATCAGGTCAGTGCCGATGGCAGAAAAAAAGTCGACCTGCACAGCAGGATTCACCCTTTTGAGGTAGACCGCAGTGTTAAATACATCGCCGGCGAAATTCTGGTGATAGACGTTTTCCACCAGCTGATACAGCTCGACCATACATTCGCCGAAAATCACCACGCGTTGCTGTTGTTGTGTTGTTGCCATGAGCAGGCTCCTGTCAGGCTGATTTTTTCAGTAACGGCGCTTTTTTATCGGCTAATACGTTCGCGGCAATTTGCAGCGACTGCTCGGTCAGCCGACGAATAGCGTCATAATCGCCGTTTTGCAGTGCAGCCGCCGGCGTCAGCCAGCTGCCTCCCACGACAAACACATTGGGCAATGCCAGATAATCCGCCAGATTGTTAATACCGATGCCGCCGGTCGGGCAGAACTGCACTTTGGGTAAAATGCTGCGTACCGCTGACAACAACCCTGGCCCGCCACTTAAATGCGCCGGAAAAAACTTCAGCTCGGTTAAGCCCAGTTCATGGGCTGCAGCCATTTCTGTGACGGTCTGCACACCAGGTGCCAGTGGCAAGCCTGTGGCTAACATGGCTTCCAGTAACTTCGTCGTCGCGGCCGGACTGACCAGAAACTGCGCACCGGCCCAGCTGCAGGCCTGCGCCTGTTCAGCGTTTAATACTGTGCCGGCACCGACCAGTAACTCCGGCAATGCAGCGCGAATAGCCGAAATGGCATCCAGCGCTTTGGGCGTGCGCAGCACCACTTCAACCGCTTTGACACCACCTTCCTGCATCGCCCGGGCGATAGCAACGGCCTGTTCAGGCTGTTCGGTCTGAATAATGGGCAGCAGCGGGCTGCCGTTTAATAAGGTCGATAAGGCCTTCATGCATCAACTCCGGGAATAAACTGCGATAAATCGGCGCTGGCGCCGTTCAGGATTGGGCTCAGCTGCTGATAGGCCTGCCAAAGCGCAGAGACAAAAGCGGTCTGATTAATCAGGTCTGCAGCAAAAATGCTGTCGAGCGCTAACCACAGCGGCACATCGGTGCGGGCATCGCCGGTGCACTGCGCGGCCGTAGCCAGTAACAGCGGTGCCAGCGGGTCGACCAGTGCCGGGGCCTGCTCGCCAAGCTGCTGCGCTTGCTGGGCGCGTAAGCGAATAAACTGCAGCCAGCTGGCGATGGCTAAAGCCAGCAAACGCACCGAACGACCGGCCGCTAAGTTGTCGCGGATCACCGGCAACAAGCGCATTTGTAATTTCTGTGAGCCATCCCAGGCGATTTGCGCCAGCAAATGCCGCACCGACGGATTTTCGAAACGGCGGAAAATATCCGCGCTGTATTGCGCCAAATCTAAGCCATCGACCAAAGGTACAGATGGCAGAATTTCGTGGTTGACCAGTTCCTGCACCAGTTGGCTTAACTGCGGCTGCGCCATCGCATCAAATACGGTCTCAATTCTCAGTAAAGAACCGAGGTAGGCCAGCGTTGAATGCGGCGCGTTTAATAAGCGTAATTTGGCTTTTTCAAAGGCGGTGACATCTTTGGTGAAAATCACGCCAACGTCGCGCCAGGCCGGCTGGTCGCCCGGTAATATGTCTTCAACCACCCACTGGCAAAAGGCTTCACGTTTGACCGGCCAGGCGTCCTGCACACCGAGTTTGCTGGCAACTAAATCGCGCAGCGCATCGTCAGTGGCGGGTGTGATGCTGTCAACCATAGAACATGGGCAAATCAGCTCAGTTAATTGCAGTAAAAAGTCGACATCTTTGGCAAAAATAGCGGCATTTGCAGCGAAACAGCGCACTGCAGCTTTCAGCTTATGGCCGTTGTCCGTCAGATTGTCACAGCTCATCAGCGTCAGCAGCGGCAAACCCGCCTGATGACGCAGCCACAGCGCTTGCGTCAGCAAGCCGATGGCAGATTTGGCTTGGGAGACCGCATCCGGCAGCTGCAAATCGTCAGCGATGTCAGCATGGCTTAAATCCAACTCACCACTGCTACTCAGGCAATAGCCTTTTTCGGTGATGGTCATTGTCACATATTTGCAGCTGGCTGAAGTTAACCGCGCCTGTACTTTGGCGTAATCCAAAGGCGCCACCAGCACTTCAGCGATACTGCCAATTAAGGATAACTGCGTGTCTTGTTCCA
>CAMLNG010000235.1 GCA_946481195.1 uncultured Chromatiaceae bacterium | reverse complement strand
AGTGCTTCGGAGACCGCGAGCTGGCAATTGAGCCGGGTGATTATCTGGTAGTGCGTTCGGCCGGTGCTTATGGTTTTACCATGAGCTCAAATTACAACAGCAGGCCACGGGCCGCTGAAATCCTGGTCGACGGCGATCAGGTCCATCTGGTGCGTCAGCGCGAACAATGGGCAGATTTATGGCGCGGCGAGCAGCTGCTGCCAACCTGATACAAGGCGGTACCTAACGGCATGTTATTACAGTTCTCAAAAATGCATGGTCTGGGCAACGATTTTATGGTGGTGGATGCCGTCAGCCAGAACGTATTCCTGACCAAAGAACAAATCAAACAGCTGGCCGACCGTAACTTTGGTGTTGGTTTTGACCAGTTGCTGATGGTTGAGCCGCCGTATGACCCGGACCTGGATTTCCATTACCGCATTTTTAACGCGGACGGTTCTGAAGTAGAACAATGTGGCAACGGCGCCCGCTGTTTTGCCAAGTTTGTCCGCAATAAAGGCCTGACCAATAAATACAAAATTGCCGTCAGTACCAAGTCCGGCAAAATCGTGCTGTACGTCGAACAGGACGGCCAGGTCACCGTCAATATGGGTATTCCGCAATTTGAACCGGCCAAAGTGCCGTTTAAAGCGCAAAAACAGGAACTGAATTATATTCTGCACGGTGACGACGGTACCGACAGCGCCACAGCTTTATGTGGCGTAGTGTCGATGGGTAACCCACACGCGGTGATCACCGTTGACGACATTCAAACCGCCCCGGTGAAGTTGTGGGGGCCGATCTTCGAAAATCACGAACGCTTCCCGGAACGCGCCAATATTGGCTTTATGCAGGTGGTAAATCCTGGTCATATCAAATTGCGGGTGTGGGAGCGCGGCGCCGGCGAAACACTGGCCTGCGGCACCGGAGCTTGTGCCGCTGCCGTCGTTGGCCAGATGCAGAAAACCTTACAGACACAGGTTCGGGTTGACTTACCGGGCGGAAGTCTGCAAATTCGTTGGAACGGCCCAGGCCAGCCGGTCAAAATGACCGGACCGGCTGAACATGTGTTTGACGGACAAATGGTGTTATGACGGACGTCACCGACGTAAAAGAGCTCAATCAGACCTATCTGCACGACCAGCTGGTGTATCAGTACCTGCTGGAACATCCGGCGTTTTTCCAGCATCACCCGGAATTACTGTCCAGGATGCGCTTACCCCATGCCCAGCGCGGCGCGGTGTCTTTGGTCGAACGCCAGATGGAATTACAGCGTGAGCGCGTCCGTGGTCTGGAAGAAGACATCACCCGACTGATGAGCATAGCCCGGCAAAACGAACATATTTTCTTTGCGCTGAACCAGTTACACCTCGATTTGTTAGCGGCCCGGCAAAAAACTGACATCCGCCTGGCGCTCAGCGCCTTTGCCAACAAAATGCCGCAAGTGCATGCCTGTAATCTGATTGAATTTAATCACGAAGCCATGGGCGATCATTTCACTGCGCTGCAATTAGTGCTGGAACACCGCTTACAGGGCCGGCACTATTATTTCGGCCGTCTCAACCGCGATGAAATGGCGACTTTGTTTCCGCCCAGTATTCATTCGGTAGCGCTGCTGCTGATTAGCCATGCCGACCAGCCACTCGCCTTGTTGGCTTTTGGTTCGCAGCTCGATGATCACTTCCAGCCAAGCATGGATACGCTGTTTATCGACCACATCGCCAAAGTACTGGCTTTAGTGTTGCCGCGATATGGCCAGCAAGGCCTCTAGCACCCGACAGTCTCAGCCACGAACCGGTGCAGAGCCGGAGCAGCCTGCCGCGACCATGGCGCCCGACCCGCTGTTACTGAAATTTCTGGCTTATCTGCAATTTGAACGCGCCTATAGTGTGCAAACCCTGACCACTTATCAGCAACAGCTGCAGGCGGTTTGGCTCAGCCAGACCGATCCCGACTGGCTACAACTGACCGAACGGCAATTACAACAACATATTCTGAGCTGCCGGCAAAGCCTGAAACCGAAAAGCCTGGCGCTACGGCTGGCGGCGCTGCGCAGTTTTTATCGTTATCTGCAGCAGCAAGGCCACAGAAGCGACAATCCGACTTTATATTTAAAAGTGCCGAAAACTGCCAAACCCTTGCCCAAAAATCTCGATGTCGATGAAATGGCGCGGTTGCTCGATATTGATGAACCGGACGATGATCTGGCCGTGCGGGATGCCGCCATTTTAGAGCTGTTTTATTCGTCCGGCCTGCGCCTTGATGAGCTGGTTAGTGCCAATCTCGCCGATATCAACTGGAGTGAACAGCAAATCCGCGTGCGCGGCAAAGGCAATAAAACCAGAGTACTGCCAATAGGTTCTTTGGCACAAAAGGCACTGCAACGCTGGTTACAACGCCGGCCGGCTTTTATCGGTGATGAGCCGGACGCGCTGTTTCTGAGCAAACATAAGCGCAGGATCTCGGCGCGGCATGTCCGGCAACGTGTTGAATTATGGGCGCGGCGCCAGGGCTTGTCGCAACATGTGCACCCGCATATGCTGCGCCATTCTTTTGCCAGTCATTTATTGGAATCGAGCGGTGATTTACGGGCAGTACAGGAACTGCTGGGCCACGCCAACCTGAGCACGACTCAGGTTTATACCCATCTGGATTTTCAGCATCTGGCCAAGGTTTATGACGCCGCCCATCCCAGGGCGAGGAAAAAAGACCTCTGAGCACGCCGTCATTACGGCAGCAACTGATACTTCTGCTGCAACTTCCGCATTGAACCATCTTGCTGCATCCGCAATAACTCCTGGTCAAAGCGCCTGACAAAAGCCGGGCTGACACTTTTGCGGCTGAACATAAAATGCACCTGACCTATCACCAACGGCGGCATCGGATGCAGCATAATTTGCTTGTCGAGTTTTTCATCACGCAGCGCTAATTGACCATTTGGATAATAATCCAGGTACAACTGCACCCGATCTTTGAGCAATAAAGCATACAACGATGGTTTGTCGATGGCCTCGACCACATGGCTGGACAGGTCACTTTGCTTAAGCATAGTGGCAAACTGTTCACCATAATAATTCCCGCGGATCACGCCAATATTCAAACCCCGGCTCACAATGTCCTGCAGGCTACGCACCATAGGCTGATGATAATGCGGGTCTGTTTTGACATATAGCGCCACTTTTTCCTGCTCAAATGCGGCAGAAAACCAGGCGTAAACCTCTCGTTCTGCCGATTTAGAAGCATTCATCAGCATGTCCATCTCACCGTTTTCCAGCAATATCAACGAACGTTTCCACGGCGAATCGGTCAGGATCTCCAGCTTACAACCGAGGCGGCCAAAAATTTTTTGAATAAATTCAATACGAAATCCCGTCAGTTCCTGCTGAGCATTTAAATAGGAATACGGAGGCATATTGGTCGCAGAACGACTGATTACGGTGCGTTGGCAAGGCCAATCAAGCATAGGTGCCGCTGTCAGGACCGGCATATAAAACAGCAGTATCAGCCAGACATAGCTCAAAACCCGGGAGTTGCGACTGAGGTTCAAAATGACTCCAAAGCTTACATACCGGCGCGTACCGATTTTCACCTATAGCTACAGCATAAACGATGCAGGGTATCGCACCCAAACACTATCGTTGATTCGCAGTTACTTTGCGCTGATAAGTTGGCACAGCCAGACAAGTTCGGTGTAGCCATGCATAATAACTCTCAGATCGAACCGTTGGACCTGCCTATGCGCGTTTATAAAAATCTGTCAGCCATTGATGCCCTGTCGTTTGACCTAGACGACACTTTGTATCCAAACAGTTCAGTGATAGCCGCAGCCGAGCTGGCGATGCAGCAACGTTTAGCCCAGCTGAAGCAGGATTTGCCGCACAATGATCCGCAATACTGGTGGCAACAACGTAAGTTGCTGGCAGCACAGGATGCGGAGATCCGTCATGATGTCAGTCGCTGGCGTTTACTCGCAGTAGAGCAAGGCTTGGTGGCGCAGGGCCTGTCGTCCTGTGAAGCCAGTGAAGTCGCAGAACTGGCGCTTGGCGCCTTTTTGCAGGAGCGCACCAATATCAGCATCAGTGCTGAGGTTAAACAACTGCTGGCAACGCTTGCCAACCGGTTTCCGCTGGTCGCCATCACCAACGGCAATGCCGATATTCAGCGCATGGGCATAGCGCCTTATTTTCAGTTTGCCTTACGCGCCGGCCCGGACGGGCGGATGAAACCCTATCCGGATTTATTCCGCCATGCCGCAGCGCAGCTCGGCATTCAGACCCGACAAATCCTGCATATCGGTGACCATGTCCGTTCGGATGTGCTGGGCGCGCTCAATGCCGGCTGTCAGGCCGCCTGGCTAAATCCGGCAAATAGCCCGCAGCCGCAGGCGGCCAAACCACCGCTAGTGCTACCACATGTGGAACTAAGTGATTTAGCGCAATTATTGCTGTTAAAACGGGGTTGAACTCGATACACACCTGTGGGCGTGGCGGCCCGGAAACTCGCATCTGACGGGTGCTTGGGTATATAATGGCTGTAAATTTATCCATAGGTTTGAGTTGATGGACGTTTCGCTGTTACTGGATGGTTTAAACGATAAACAACGTGAGGCGGTTGCAGCACCACCCCAGCATATGCTGGTACTGGCTGGCGCCGGTTCGGGTAAAACCCGTGTTTTGGTGCACCGGATGGCCTGGCTGATGCAAGTTGAACGGGTGGCGCCTTATTCGTTGCTGGCCGTGACCTTTACCAACAAAGCCGCGCAGGAAATGCGCTCGCGCATCGAACAAACCGTTGGCGTTAGCCTGAATAACCTGTGGATGGGCACTTTCCATGGTTTGTCGCATCGTTTACTGCGCGCGCATTATCAGGAAGCTAATTTACCCCAGGGTTTTCAGATCATCGATTCAGATGACCAGTACCGTCTGGTGCGGAGGGTGCTCAAAGCACTGAATCTGGACGAAAAACACTGGGCGCCGAAGCAAGTGCAGTGGTTTATCAATGGCCGCAAAGACGAAGGC
This sequence comes from uncultured Chromatiaceae bacterium, assembly GCA_946481195.1. Next base: position 1,299 of record CAMLNG010000235.1, on the reverse strand, counting down.
GAACGGCCGGGCACTATGGCGCATGGTGGCGATTTTAATCTGCAGACGCTGATCAAAATCTACAGTGCTTATCAGGAAATGTGCGACCGGGCCGGCCTGGTTGATTTTGCTGAGATTCTGCTGCGCAGTTTTGAACTGCTGAAAAACAACGAGCAGGTACGCAGTCATTATCAACAGCGTTTCCGCCATATTCTGGTCGACGAGTTTCAGGATACCAACGCCATTCAATACCAGTGGTTACGCCTGTTGGCCGGCAACCATGCCCGCGTGATGATTGTCGGCGACGACGACCAGTCGATTTACGGCTGGCGCGGCGCCAAAGTGGAAAATATTCAGCAATTCCTCAAAGATTTCCCGACGCCGGAAACTATCCGGCTGGAACAGAATTACCGCTCCACCGGTATCATCCTCAAAGCCGCCAACGCAGTGATCAGCAACAATCAGGGCCGGCTGGGTAAAGACTTATGGACTGACGGCGACGACGGCGAGCCGATTTCGTTGTACAGCGCTTTTAATGAACTGGACGAAGCGCGCTTTATTGTCAGCCGCATCCGCGAATGGCGTCGTCAGGGCGGCAAGCTGGTTGAAGCGGCGGTGCTGTACCGCAATAACGCTCAATCTCGGGTGTTGGAAGAAGCGCTCATTCAGGACGGCATCCATTACCGGATTTACGGCGGACTGCGCTTTTATGAACGTCAGGAAATTAAAGACGCCTTGTCTTACCTGCGGCTGATCAACAACCGCCAGGACGACGCCGCACTTGAGCGCATCATCAATACACCAACCCGCGGCATCGGCGATTCCAGTATGGATAAAGTGCGGGAATTCGCCCGCACCAGTTCGCAAACGCTATGGCAAAGCCTACAGCAGATGTTGCATCAAAAAGAACTCAGTGGCCGCGCCGCCAATGCCGTGTCCGCTTTTATGGAGCTGATTAACCGGCTCGACGACGACATCCGCGACTTATCGCTGGATGAACAGGCGGACCATGTGATCCATCAGTCCGGTTTGTATGCGATGTATCAGGCAGAAAAAGGTGAAAAAGCCCAGACCCGTATCGAAAACTTAAACGAATTGGTCAATGCCTGCGCCAACTTAAACTTCAGTAACAATGAAGAAATGAGCCCGCTGTCGGCGTTTTTGTCGCAGGCCGCACTGGAAGCCGGTGAATACCAGGCCGAGGAACACTCAGATGCCGTGCAGCTGATGACTTTGCATACCGCCAAAGGGCTGGAATTCCCGCTGGTGTTTGTCTGTGGTCTGGAAGAAGGCATGTTCCCAAGCCAGCAAAGTGGCGAC
>CAMLNG010000234.1 GCA_946481195.1 uncultured Chromatiaceae bacterium | reverse complement strand
CCAGTCATGCGTTACAACAAAAATCGCAAACAATTGTTTTAACGCAGTTTCCTGCAGCGGATCGCTATCAACCAGCTTCCGTAGCAGGCTTTCAGCGCGGTCATACAAACCGGCTGAGAAATAGTCTTTTGCTAATTCCAGCTGAATTTGCTGAGCCTGAGCTTTTGGTAGCTTCAACTGGTGTAGTTTTTCATGAATACGAATAGCTTTATCCCAGTCGCCTTTGCGCCGGAACAAATTGGCAAGTGCCAGATAGGTGTCTATAGTCGCCGCTTCGATATCCAGCAATTGCAATAACTGCTCGATGGCTTTGTCTTCCTGATCGGTCAACAGGAAATTTAACCCGGAGGACAGGTTTTTCGCGACGTTAGCTTTGTTTTTCAGCTCTTCCTGCCGCAGACTGTTGCGGCCAAAAAACCAGCCATAAGCGGCGGCGACAGGCAACAACAGAAATAGCAGTTCAAGCATAAGTTCAGGTCTTGCTCATCGCCCGGTTAATCCAACGTTTGGTACGCAACTTCACCAGAATCGTCAGAGACAAGCTCAGACCAATGGCAAAGCCGAGCAACAAAAACAACAGGGCTATATCGACAACCCGCAGCTCAGCTTTGGCAATAAAATAATTTAATTCAGCGACTTGCTGGTTGATTGAGCCGAAAAACAGACCAATCAGGATGAGCACAGAAAAACACAGGAAAAAAATCAGCTTTCTCAAACTCGGCTCCGTTAGCACCGTCGCTGTATCAGCGTGGACAAGACTCAGGTATTTTCTTTAACGCGGTCGCGTAATTCTTTACCTGGTTTAAAATGCGGGACGTATTTACCGTCAAGTTCAACTTTGTCGCCGGTTTTCGGATTGCGACCTACCCGTGGGGCTCTGAAGTGTAAGGAGAAACTACCGAAGCCGCGGATCTCAATGCGCTCATTGGCAGCAAGAGAACCAGCCATTTGTTCGAGAATTTCTTTGACGGCGGATTCAACATCTTTTACCTGGATATGAGGAAAATCAGTTGCTAACTTTTCGATCAACTCAGATTTGGTCATAAGGACTCCGCTTACACTGTTGCTGGAAAATGCCGGTTGAGGCAAATGCCCCAACCGACCGGCTTGCATCAATTACTCAGATTTCTGAGCCGCTTTGAATGCTTCAGCCATTGCGTTACCACCAAAAGCAGAATCGTCCTGCTTGATTGATTCTAACGCTTCTTTCTCTTCAGCTTCGAACTTGGCTTTGATTGACAGGCTGATCACGCGGTTTTTGCGGTCAACACCCATCAGACGAGCTTCAACTTCTTCACCGACTTTCAGCGCAGTAGTTGCATCTTCGATACGCTCACGAGCGATATCAGAAACGCGAACATAACCTTCTACGCCGCCTTCCAGTAATACGGTTGCGCCTTTCGCGTCAACTGCAGTTACTTCGCCTTTAACGATAGCACCTTTTTTGTTATCAGCAAGATAGCCGTTGAATGGATCTTCGTCTAATTGCTTGATGCCTAAAGAGATACGCTCGCGCTCTGGGTCAACTTGCAGAACAACGGCAGACACTTCGTCGCCTTTCTTGAATTCACGTACGGCGTCTTCGCCAGTTGAATTCCAGCTGATGTCTGACAGGTGAACCAGGCCGTCGATGCCGCCGTCCAGACCGATGAAGATACCGAAGTCAGTGATTGACTTGATCTTACCGGAAACGCGGTCACCTTTGTTGAAGCCTTTGGCAAACTCTTCCCATGGGTTGGCTTTGCACTGTTTCAGGCCTAAAGAAATACGACGACGTTCTTCGTCGATTTCCAGAACCATCACTTCCACTGAATCACCTAAGTTAACAACTTTAGATGGGTGGATGTTTTTGTTGGTCCAGTCCATTTCTGAAACGTGTACCAGACCTTCAACGCCTTCTTCGATTTCAACGAAGCAGCCGTAATCTGTCAGGTTGGTTACACGACCAGTGATGCGAGCACCTTCTGGGTAACGAGAAGCGATAGCTGCCCATGGATCTTCGCCCATCTGTTTCAGGCCCAGAGAAACACGTTGCTTCTCGCGGTCGAACTTCAGAACTTTTACTGGGATCTCGTCGCCAACATTGACGATTTCGCTTGGGTGCTTAACGCGTTTCCAAGCCATGTCAGTGATGTGCAGTAAGCCGTCTACGCCACCCAGGTCAACGAATGCACCGTAGTCAGTCAGGTTCTTAACGATACCTTTGACTTCCATGCCTTCTTCCAGGTTTTGCAGCAGAGTATCGCGCTCAGCTGAGCTTTCAGATTCGATAACAGCGCGGCGAGAAACCACAACGTTGTTACGCTTCTGATCTAATTTGATGACTTTGAACTCAAGTTCTTTGTGTTCTAAGTGCAGCGTGTCACGTACTGGACGGACATCGACTAATGAACCAGGCAGGAATGCACGGATACCGTCAACTTCGACAGTGAAACCGCCTTTAACTTTGCCAGTGATAACACCGATAACGGTAGCTTTTTCTTCACAGGCTTTTTCCAGGCGTACCCAGGACTCGTGACGTTTGGCTTTTTCGCGAGACAGTAATGTCTCACCGAAACCATCTTCAACTGCGTCCAGAGCTACGTCGATGATGTCACCAACGTTCACTTCAACTTCGCCAGCCAGGTTTTTGAATTGTTCAACCGGGATCGCAGCTTCAGATTTCAGACCGGCGTCAACCAGTACTACGTCTTTGTGGATTGCTACGATGGTGCCCTTAACGATTGAACCTGGGCGAGTTTCGATAGTCTTGAGGCTTTCCTCAAATAATTGTGCAAAATTTTCAGTCATTTTTCACTGTTTCGGTTAGTTGCTCCACCTTAGGTCCATATTGGGTGGGGTTGCTTAATTTACCGCGAGGCATCCATGTCTGCGGCTGTCCAAAGTAATGTCAGGCCTGGTTCAACTGCTTCTTCATGAAGCTCAGGACTTCTGCCAACACTTGTTCAATAGATTTATTGGTCGAATCCAGCAGGTACGCATCAGCGGCCGGTTTCAGCGGCGCCACAGCACGATTCATATCGCGCTCGTCCCTTGCCTGAATTTCGCTCAAAAGGTCGCCGATGTTAACATCATGGCCCTTTTGTTTCAACTCTAAATAACGCCGTCTGGCGCGCTCTTCGGCCGCGGCTGTCAGGAATATTTTGACCTCTGCACCTGGGAAAACCACAGTGCCCATATCGCGGCCATCAGCCACTAAACCCGGCGCTTCACGAAAGGCACGCTGACGGCGTAATAAAGCTTCCCGGACGCGTGGCAATGAGGCAATTTTAGAAGCGACTGAGCCGACCTCTTCGGTGCGGATAGTATGAGTAACGTTTTCGCCTTCCAGCGTGATACGGACATTACCACTGTCGTCGGAAGTGAATTGAACATCGAGGTGTGCAGCCAGTGGTTGCAGAGCTTCTTCGTCATCGGCAGCGATGTCGTGATGAATAGCTGCCAGCGCCAGTACGCGGTAAATTGCACCGCTGTCGAGCAGATGCCAGCCCAGTTGTTGGGCGACCAGCCGGCAAATAGTGCCTTTACCGGAACCGCCGGGGCCGTCAATCGTGATGACCGGAATACTCTGCATGCTGCCTCCAGATAACTGGTAAAACCACTAAAGGCCGGCATTATACAGACAAATGTTAAAAAAAGCGCGGTTTCTCTAAGAAAAACCGCGCCTTAGCATCACTTTATATTAGTTACGCGTTTTAGTTTGCTAAGCTGCTAAACACTTCAAAATACTGCGGAAAAGTTTTGCGCGTGCAATCTGGATCTTCGATAGTCACACCACAATCAGCGAAAGCCAGCATCGAGAAACACATCGCCATGCGATGGTCATTATAAGTGGCGATACTGGCGTGCTTTATCACAGCCGGTGGTGTCACTTTCAGGTAATCTTCACCTTCTTCAACTTCGGCACCAACTTTGCGCAGCTCTGTCGCCATCGCGTGCAAGCGATCGGTTTCTTTCACCCGCCAGTTATAGACGTTACGGATTAACGTCGGCCCTTTAGCGAATAACGCCGTCGTTGCAATGGTCATCGCTGCATCCGGAATAGCGTTGTAGTCCCGGTCAATACCATTTAACTGGTTCCGCGTAACCGAAATATAATCGTCGCCCCATTCCACAGTTGCGCCCATCGCTTCAAGTGCATCAGCAAAGCGAATGTCGCCCTGAACCGCATGTTTACCAATGCCTGTCACTTTGATACTGCCGCCTATCGCAGCTGCGGCAAGGAAATAACTGGCAGAAGACGCGTCGCCCTCAACCAGCCAATCGCCAGGTGACTGATATTGTTGCCGGCCAGCGATGACAAATTTCTGATAATTCTGGTTCTCGACGCTCACGCCAAATCGGTTCATCAGCGCTAACGTGATATCAATGTAAGGCTTAGATACCAGCTCACCGACGATGTCGATTTCACTGTCCGCGTCGAGTAACGGAGCGACCATCAGCACAGCGGTCAAAAACTGACTGGAGATACTGCCATCTATTTTGATAGTGCCGCCATTCAGAGCTTTGCCGCGGATCTGCAGCGGCGGAAACCCCTCCTGCTGCAAATAGCTGATATCGGCATCCAACTGGCGCAGCGCGTCGACTAAATGCCCGATAGGTCTTTCGTACATCCGCGGTTCGCCTGTCAGCGTGACGTTGACATTGGAAGCGGCCAGCGCGGCTGTTAATGGTCGCATCGCGGTGCCGGCATTCCCCAGAAAAAGTTCCAGCGGCGCAGGATGCTTGAATAACCCACCGAGGCCCTGAACCACACATTTACTTTTACATTCTGACAGCTGAAATGACACGCCCAAGGAAGTGAGTGCATTGAGCATATGTTCGATGTCGTCGCTGTGCAGCAGATTACTGATGCGGGTTTCACCTTGCGCCAGCGCAGCCAGCAACAACACCCGGTTGGAGATACTTTTTGAGCCCGGTAAATGCACTGTGCCTTGCACGCCGTTGATTTTTTGCAGAGTTAAGGTCTTCATCAGCCGTTCACCCGCTCGAATTCACGCATGAAAGTCACCAACGTCTGTACACCTTCCAATGGCATTGCATTGTAAAGACTGGCGCGCATACCACCGACCATGCGATGGCCTTTTAATGCCAGCAGGCCATTTGCTTCGGCATCAGCGACAAATTTGTCGTTTAAGCGCTCATCGGCCAATAGAAACGGTACATTCATCCAGGAGCGGTAACGCGTATCCACATCATTGCGATAAAAATCGCTTTGGTCGACGTAGTTGTAAAGCGTTTGCGCTTTGAGCTGATTCAGTTTGCCCATGGCTTCAACGCCACCCTGACGCTTCAGCCATTTGAATACTAAGCCCGCCAGATACCAGGCATAAGTCGGCGGTGTGTTAAACATTGAATCGTTTTCGGCGGCCAGACGATAGTCCAGCACCGCAGGAATTGGCGCACCGGCTGGTGGCAACAGGTCTTCCCGCACCAGGGCCAGCGTGAGGCCTGAAGGACCGATATTTTTCTGTGCACCAGCGTAGATCACGCCATAACGACTGACATCGATGGGACGGGACAGAATCGTTGAGGATAAATCAGCAACCAGCGGCGCTGATGTCGCAGGTAAATCGGTAAATTCAAGGCCATCGACGGTCTCATTCGGGCAGAAATGCACAAATGCAGATTTATCACCCAGATGCCAGTCCGCAGCAGCTTTGAGGCTGCGCAGGCCGTCTTCAGTTTTCCGGGCAATACTCTGAACAGCAATAGTGCCAAATTTATGCGCTTCTTCAGCAGCAGCTTTAGACCAGGCACCGGAAACAATATAGTCCGCGCTCTGACCGGCTTTAAGCAGGTTCAGCGGCACTGCGGAAAACTGGCCACGACCGCCACCATGCATAAACAGCACTTTATAATTGGCCGGCACTTGCAATAAATCACGTAAGTCCTGCTCAGCCTCAGCAGCCACTTTGATAAAATCTTTGCCACGATGGCTCATTTCCATAATGGAACAACCCCGGCCATGCCAGTTGATCAGCTCTTCCTGTGCTTGCTGCATCACTTCTACCGGCAACATCGCCGGACCGGCACAAAAGTTATAGGTCGTCATTTTTACCTCATTGCGTCAAAACAAAATTCGCGGATTAAAGCGGCTAAAGACCTGGCGGCAGGATCATGCGGTTTTATTGTTATCGAAGTACCGGCACTGCAGCAATTTTCGCCATCTGGATGGCTCTTTTTGTGAGGCTCACTGTATCGCATTTTTCGCCTGGCAGAAACCCGCAGACAGAAAAAAGGCACCCGCAGGTGCCTTTTGTTTTACTCTTCGGAGTCGTCTGCCTCATCGGCTTCGACTTCAACATCGACC
>CAMLNG010000233.1 GCA_946481195.1 uncultured Chromatiaceae bacterium | reverse complement strand
CCATCAAGCCCCGGCATCGATAAATCGAGAGTAATCAGATCGGGCTTCCCGGTACTGATTTTCACACCGGCCTGAAAGCCGTCAGCAGCAAAATCCAATTGGTAACCGGCGCCAAACAACACCCGGCGGATCGCATTGCGATACGCGGGTTCGTCGTCGATGACCAGGATCCGTGCAGATAATGCTGCATGAGGCACAGCACTCTGCAAAGGCTGCCCGGCATCGAGCAAATCCTGTGGCATTGGCATCTGCTGTTGCTGTAAAAAGCGAATAAAGTCATCGAGCAGCACCCGGTAGTTGCCCCGCCCCGGTAATTTATGCCCTTTCAACTGGCCGTTGGCAATCCACCGGCTGACAGTGCGGTGATGTACATCACAATAAGCGGCAATTTCACCGGGCTTCAAAGTTTTCATCCTGCTTTCCTGTTCCAGCAACTTGACTTCTGCATGGTATAGCATACATTTGCTCTTAAAGACAAATGCGACAAATGAGATATTTCAGGACTGCATATGGCGACTAATTCTGCGCAAGCGCTTCCGGTGTTGTTATGTGTCGATGATGAGCCCGGCATTCTAAAGTCATTACAGCGATTGTTTATTGGCCAGCCCTATCAACTCGAATTTGCCGGCAGCGGCCGCCAGGCACTTGAACTGATGCAACAGTTGCGGGTGCAGGTCATTATCTGTGATATGCGGATGCCGGAAATGAATGGTGCTGAGTTTCTGGCGCAGGCCGCAAAGCAACAACCGGACTGCTACCGTATTCTGATGACAGGTTATGCTGATTTGGCATCGACGGTACAAGCGATAAACCTCGGCAAAATCCACCGTTATGTGCAAAAACCCTGGAATAATCAGGAACTGCTGACGCTGGTCGACGAGGGCTTGCAGCTGTACCGGCTTATCCACGCCAACAAGCAACTGACCGCGCAGGTCGCCGCACAAAACCAGCAGCTCAGAGCAATGAACCAGCAATTGGAAGACATGGTCCAGCAGCGCACCGCCCAGTTGAAAAAAGCACTGGCTAAACTGCAAAAGCTGGTGCAGCAACTGGAACTGGACCACAAAGCCGCGCTGGAAGTGCTGTACAACATTCTGAGCAGTGATCCGGCGTTGTCCGGCGAATTTGCGTTAAATGTCAGTCAGACCTGCGCAGCAATTGGCCGGCAGATGGAGTTAGAGCATTCACAGCGCCAGCAGCTGCGACAGGCCGGGCTGTTTTCTGAACTTGGCAAGCTCGGATTACCTGCGCATTTGCAAAGCACCCCCTACTACAAACTGACACCGCAGGAACGCGGGCAATATTTACAACATCCGCTATATGCTGAAGAAATTCTGCGCCCGGCCGTGCATTTACAAGCAGTCAAACAAGCGATCGCGGAGCAATACGAGCGCTTTAACGGCAGCGGTGAACCTCAACATAAAGTCGGCACAGATATCAATCAGAATGCCCGTATTCTGGCGGTCGCCCGCGATTTCTGGTTGTACGTGTTCCAGCGCCTGAGCCCACACAAACACAGCTTTGACGAAGCCTTAGAGCAAATCCGCCGGCAACAAGGTACCTGGTACGATCCTGAGGTGGTGATTGCTTTATCCACGCTGGTCCGTACCGGTATGCGCTTGGGGTCCGAACAGGAGCATCGTGGCCTGACAGTTGGCGAATTACGCCCTGGTATGCAGCTAAAACACAATTTGTATAACACCAAAAAAATTCTGTTATTGCCGAAGGGGCAAATGCTTGACCAGGCGATGATCGACAGTCTGGCGCGCTACGAGCTGAAACATCATGAAAGCCTGCAGGTGCCGGTCGATTTAGTCTCACCGCTTGATCAAGCTGAAGAGGAGTGAGAGATGTTCAGATTACTGCAGCTTGATGCCAGTGACAGTCTGACACTGACTGCCGGGTTACAATCTGCCTTGTCCGGCGCGCCGGCCAGTTTATTGATAGCCAGCGGCAATGTCGCCAGTATGCAGGCACTGTCGGGAGTAACATCGTCACAGCAATATGCACAGAACTGGATTGCCTGCAGCTCTTGTATTGGTGCAGCGTCATCCGGTGGCGTCGACCAAAGAGGCGATCGCAGGCTCACGCTGTTGGCTGTTAGCGACCCCGGCGGCAGTTATGGTGTTGCCAGTGTCGTGCAGATTGAGGGCGAAATTATTCAGCAAGCAGCAGCAACAGTAAAAGCGGCAATTCTGCGCGCCGGGCGTCCGGCAGAATTGCCGGCACTAATCTGGTGTATGCAAGCCCCGGGTTTTGAAGAGCAAATTATCGCAGGCATCCAGCAGGTTGTGGGTGACCAGGTCCCTATCTTAGGTGGCAGTGCCGCTGATGATGCTGTCACCGGGGATTGGTGCCAATATGATGGCCAACAATTGGCAGGCAACTTATTGGTGATTGCCGTGTTATATCCGACAGTCGCCATCAGCAGCTACTTCAGCAGTGGCTATAGTACAGAGCCGTGTAGCGGCACTGTGACAGCAGTCCAGGGCCGGCGTATTACCAAAATTAATGACCAGAGCGCCTTAGATGTCTATAACAGCTGGTTACAGCAAACCGGAGCTCCACCACAAGCGCCGGGCCAGGTCATGAGCGATTGCACCTTTTATCCGTTAGGCCGGCAGCTTGCGGCGAAAGACATCCCGTTTTCTCTGCTCAGTCTGCCAACGAATATTCATAGTGACGGAGGCATAGAGACACTGTCAGAAATTCAACCCGGCGAAGTAGTAACTCTAATGTCAGGTGCAAAAGAACAGTTGGTTCGACGCGCCAGCCACGTGGTTCGGGTTGCCACTAATAATTTACGTCTGCGTCATCATAGCGAGCCTGCGGCAGCACTGATTGTCTATTGCGCCGGCTGCATGCTGGCAGTCAGAGACGAAATCGAACAGGTGCAACAATCGCTGTCTGAAACGCTGGCGGACATGCCATACCTGGTTGCCTTTACCTTTGGCGAGCAAGGCTGTTTCGCCGACGGCTTCAACCGTCACGGCAATCTGATGATTTCTGCTGTGCTGTTTGGTCAGCCGCAACCGGAGCATCAACCATGACCATGCCGGAACTCTGGCAGGAAAAAGTCCTGCAACTGACCTATGAGAAACAACAACTGGAGCAGTTTCGTCAGCTCAATGAGTTGCTCAGCAACGGCATGGCAGCGATTTTGTCCTCAGAGCAGCACGACACGCTGTTTAGCAAACTCTTTGATGTCATCACGAATGTCATTGATTACGACGCTATTCTGGTGCTGCAACTTGGCGAAGATCGACGCACAATACAAGTACTGGCCAGTGCTCCGACAGCCTCAATAACGGCTGATATGATCGTCAGCGAAGATTGCCCGTTATTTCGCCAGGACCTGAATTTGTTTAATTTGACCATGCTGGACTGGTGGCAACAGCAACTATTACCACTGACTGCAGGGTATCAATCCGCATTGACTTATCCGCTGCATACACCGCAATCGGCTTATGCGCTGATTCTACTGTCACAGCGGATCGGCGCATTTTCTGCCAACAGTGCTGCCATTCTACGCTCGTTCAGCACATTTATCGCCAGTACGCTGTCGCAGCTGGAAAAACGGAAGCTGCAGGAAGAACGCGATAGGTTACGCTCGCAGCAACACCGTATTGAACAGAGCTTATTGCGCCAGGAAAAAATGGCGGCGATTGGCCAGCTGGCGGCGGGTGTCGCCCACGAACTGAATAACCCGCTCGGATTTGTCTATTGCAACCTCAACACGCTAAAACATTATCTGGCGCAATATGACAGTTTTATCCAGTCCAGTTTGACGGCCTGCCCACAACTGGCCGCACAGGCCAAACAATTGCAGCTGGACTATATCCGTCAGGAAAGTCAGGACCTGATTGAAGAATCGCTGACCGGTGCCCGGCGGGCGCGCGATATCATCAATAATCTGCGCACTTTCTCGCATCCAGATGAAAAAACCCTGCAGGAAATCGACTTCTGTGTCTTGCTCAAAGATACCGTGCGGATTGCGCAAACCCAGGTGAAACACAATGCGAAATTACTGCTGGATCTGCCAGAAGGGCCCGCGCTGTTACGGGGGAATGCGACTCAGTTGGGGCAAATCCTGCTGAACCTGCTGGTCAACGCGAATCAGGCTATCACCAGCGGCAGAGGCGAGATCCGGCTGACCCTGAGCCCGGCCCCCGGCCAGTGGTGGCTGCAAATCACCGACAACGGCAACGGCATTGCTGAGCAATTTGTGCCCCATATTTTCGAGCCGTTTTTTACCACCAAGCCTATTGGTCAGGGCACAGGGCTCGGCTTGTCGTTGTCCAGAGCTATTGCGGAGCAACATGGCGGCAGCCTGACACTGGCCAGTACCAGCAGCGCCGGCAGTTGCTTTTTATTAAAACTGCCGGCGCTGGAGTAAACCGGATGATCTGGCATAACAAAGCGCTGACCTGGCATCGGCTGAAATATTGGTTGTTGCTGGTGTTGCTCGGTACTTTGGCCAACAGCACCGTGGTTGATTTGCCGTTTGTCGTGCCTTTTAGTGTCGGCAATGTGGCACTATTCCTGATAGTGTTGCGGCTTGGATTGTTCTGGTCAATACCGGCAGCTTGCCTGATCCTGCTGCCGCTGCAACAAAATCTGGCCATTACCACCAGTCTGTTGCAGCTTGCCATTTTATTAGGTTTTAACCGGGCTATCCGCCAATACAGTGTTGCGGCAGTACTGTTATATGCTGCCGTTTGCGCTGTGTTACTTGTGCTGCAGGCTCCGGCCAAAATTGCCGGTGATCCGCTGTATCTGAGTTTATATTGCGGTCTGAGCACTGCCGTGTTCGGTTTTTGTTTGCGGGCGATGCTGATCCTCGAGACGCTTACTCATACGAATAAATTTGAGCACCAGCCATTAACGCAGCAGCTTTCACACCGGGTCGCGATGTATAGCAGTATTCCGTCCACGTTACTAATTGCGCTGGTGCTGCACGGCTCTACAGCGCTGGATTTATCCAGAGCTTTATTGCGATATCAAAGTGAGCAACATCAATTAGCGCAACAAATCAGCCAGCGGCTGACCAATTACCAGACACAGCTGATTTCGGCCGCCAAGATGCTGGAGCTGGCAACACCTGCGCAGGTATTGCCGCTGCTGACCGTCCAGAGCCCTGAGTTTATTTCCGCCTTGATGACTGACGCTAACGGTGCTGTCCGGCATTTTTATAAAGCGGACCTGCCTGACACAGCCAAATCAGGCACTAGTGTCGCTGACCGGCCCTATTTTTATCAACCCAAAAGCACAGGCCTGCCTTTTATCAGTGATACCTTCGTCGGTCGCAACCTCGGCCAGGATCAGCTGTTTGCTGTCAGTATCCCCTTGCTCAGCAACAAAACCTTTGCCGGTGTGATGGAGGTGTCTGTTGATCTGAAAACACTGACAGCGGCCATCACGACCACAGATACTGATATTTCCCACCGGGTGTTATTAGACCGCCAGCAAAAGAAGATTTGGGGCACCTCAGACGAGCGCCCGCTTGGTCAACTCTGGTCGGTCAGTTCGCAGTCCGACCCGGCGCACCGGCAGTATATGCGCTATAGCTGGTTTAACAGTGCCGGGCCTGTCACCCTGACCCAAAACGCCGCTCATGTCTTGCTGCAGCACAGCATCACGCCAGGGCATTGGCAGCTCAAATACTTTATTGATACTGACCTTTTTGTGCAGCGTTACCATCTGTTTCTGGCACTGGCGATGTTGGCGGCCTTGTTATTGCTGGAGGCTATCACTGCCTTGTCACGTTCATTTGTCAGCCGCTACACCGCAGCACTGGAACAGTTAGCTGACAATGCATCAGGCTGGCAACCCGACGATGTACCAAAACCGCGTTTGAGCTTTGCGCAATCAGCGCTGGAAATTGAAACGCTGGCCAATACCCTCAGTGAAATGCAACACCGCGTGCGGGCATCGCGACGTGCGATGCAGCATTCCATGCAGCAGATAGTCACACTGAATAACGAACTGGAAGTCAGAGTCAAACAACGTACCGAAGAACTCAGCGCAGAGCGGGACCGGGCACAACAGCTGGCGTCAATCAAAACCCGTTTTCTGGCCAATATGAGTCATGAGATCCGAACGCCCATCACTGTGATTAAAGGCTTTATTGAACAATTGAGCCGGCAAGCTCATACAGAGCAGCGCCCGACTATCGAATGTATTATGCAAAACACCCTGCATTTGCAACGTTTGATTGACGACATTCTGGACACGGCCAAAATTGATGAAGGCAAAATGCAGCTTGATATACAACAAGTTGCATTGCAGACATTCCTGCTGAGCCTGCAACAGCAAAT
>CAMLNG010000232.1 GCA_946481195.1 uncultured Chromatiaceae bacterium | reverse complement strand
GCTGCTGTTGCAGCTGTTTGTAGCGCTGCCGTTGCAACTCCAGCGCTGTCTGGCCCTGTTGCAGCTGTTGCTGCGCCTGCTGTACTTCTGTTTGCTTCGCAAGCTGTTGCGCCTGCAGCTGTTGCGCCTGATCGGCTTGCTGTTGTAAGGCTCTGATTTGCTGCTGTAATTCAGTCACTGCATTGCTGAACTCGATGCCGGTTCCTTGCGTGAACCACTGTTGCTGCACTGCGGTCAGGCCGTTTAGCAGGCTGTTCAGCTGCTGCTGTAACTGCTGTTGTTGTTGGGTCAGCGCCTGCAGCCGCGCACTGAACGCCGCACCGTCGTTACTGAGCTGCTCCAGTTGCTGCCGCAGCTGCTGCACCTGTTGTTGCTGAGCTGTCGGCTCCAGCTGCTGATAATGCGTCACCGCCGGATGTTCTGCGCTGCCACATAATGGACAGGCTTCGCCGGCCTTCAGAGTGGCCCGGTATTCACTGAGCTGCTTGATAAGCTGTTGCTGCGCCAGAATGGTTTCTTTGTCTTGCAATACCGCCTGCAGCGCTTTGTATTGCAGGCGTTTTTCCGCTAGTTGTGGCTGTAACTCGGCCTGTTCAATGCCAAGCGCCGCCAATTGCTGTTGCAGTTGCCAACCCTGCGCTGCCTGTAGCGCGGCTTGTTGCAGTTGTTGCAGTTGCGGGTGTAACACCTGCAGTTGTTGCTGGATCTGTGCCGGCGCTAACGCCTGTAGCTGTGCGGCAAGCTGCGTTGCCTGCTGCTGCGCCTGAGCCAGCAGAGCTTCGGCCTGTGGCAAAGTGGTTTTCAGCTGTTCGGCCTCAGCCACACAGTCCTGTAATTGTTGTTCCAGCGCAGGTTGCTGTTGTTGCAGCGCCTGTAATTCCTGCTGCTGACGCTGCACGGTTTCGATGCCCGCTTGCTGCTGTGCCAGTTGCGCCGCCAGCCTGGTCGGGTCCGGCAAAGTACTGAGCATTGTGCTGAACTGCTGCAGGTTGTTGTCCTGTTGTTGCAGCTGGTGCTGCAGCGCCTGACATTGTTGCTGACTGTCTGCCAGACCCATAACCCGGCCGGCAGCAAATAACGGATACAACTGCTGTAGTTGTTGCTGCGTAGTCTGCAGTTCCTGCTCAGCCTGACCACGTTGCTCCCGCAGCTGCAGCAGCTGTTGATACACTGGCCGCAGCTGCAGCACCTGCTGATGCAGCGCCAGCTTGGCCAGCCCGACTTTACCGGCTTCAGCCTGCGTCTGTGCCGCTTCGAGCTGTGCACTGGCCTGTTGCTGCTGTGCCTGACTTTGCGCCAGCTGCTGTTGCCACTGTTGTGCCTGGCGCAGCTGCTCCAGCGCTTGCTGGCTGTGTTGATGCTCCGTCAGTAACTGTTGTTGCTGCTGTTCGAGCAGCGCAAGCTGCTCTGCGGATAATAACGTGATGCCCTGCAGCTGCGCCTGCAGCACTTCCTGCTGCTGTTTCAGCGTGCGGCATTGCTCAAACACCTGCACCGACAGCTGGCCATAAATTTCGGTACCGGTCAGCTCTTCCAGCAGTTCCGCCCGCTCATTGGCGCTGGCATTTAAAAATGCCGCGAAATTGCCCTGCGACAACAACATAGAGCGGGTAAAGCGGGCGAAATCGAGACCAGTCAGCTGTTCCGTCAGTTTGAGTTTTTCATTGGATTTATCGGTGAGGATCTCACCATCTGCCTTCGCCAGCTCGACTTTCGCTGCCTGCAGATTGCCATCGACGGCACCGCGCGAACGGCGTTGACTCCAGAAAGCGCGGTATTGCTGGTCGCGCACCGAGAACTCCACTTCTGCCAGACATTCGGCGGTATGGCGGCTCATCAGTTCGTTGCTGGTCTGGCTGAGTACTTTTAAGCGCGGCGTCTGGTGATACAGCGCCAGACAAATCGCATCCAGCAGCGTACTTTTGCCGGCGCCGGTCGGGCCTGTGATGGCAAATAAGTTACTTTGGGCAAAAGCCGGGTCGCGGAAATCCACAGTCCATTCGCCACGCAAAGAATTCAGGTTTTGTAGCCGCACTGACAAGATCCGCATCAGGGTTGCTCCTCTGCTTCTGCCTGTTGCAGCAATTCCAGCGCTTGTTGATGCAGCTGCACCATTCGCTGCTGCAAATCGTCAGACAACTCTTCCTGCGCTAACCGGGCGGCAAATACATCGGCCGGCGTCAGTTCCTGCAGGCTCAGGCCACTGTCGGCGATCTCACCTGCTGCCTGTGGCCGCTCGCGGCGCAGCCGCAATAAATCGACCGGCAATGGCGCTAAAATTTGTTCCAGCTGCAGCTGTATGTCGGATAACAAAGCGCTGTCGCCGATCAGCACCAGCTCCAGCCATAACCGCTGGCCGTCGGCCAAGTTTTGTAGCTCCGGTGCTAACAAGGCCGGCAGGCTGGTCAGATCCGATTTAACTGACAACAGCGGCTGAAAACGCGGTAAAGGCAATGTATCTACCTGCACTGTGCCGGTATCCAGTGTGATTTGCAGACAATATTTCTGCTGGCGCGCTTCATCAAAACTGAGTGCCAGCGGCGAGCCGCTGTAACGGATAAAATCGCTGCCGCCGACTTTTTGTGCCTGATGGATATGGCCAAGCGCCACATAGGCAAAAGGCGGAAAGGCACTGACCGGCAACGCATCCAGCGTACCGATGTAAATCTCCCGCACCGACTCAGTGCTGCTGGCACCGACTGTGGTTAAGTGGCCGGTGGCAATCAGCGGTAAAGACGCACCAGGCGCTAAGGTTTCGGCTTGCTGCTGTGCCGCCTGATAAAGTTCCTGATAAACCTGGCTGATTTGCTGTTGTAATTGCAGCTGTTTGTCGGCTCCATCAACACCACTGCTGCTACGAAAATCAGCGCGCTGTGACAAATCGCGCGGGCGTAAAAACGGCACTGCCGCCAGTACCGCCGCTGGTGCACCGTCGCGGTTTTTCAGCACCAGCACATGCTGAGCCGGGTCACTGACATAACCCGGTACCACAGTGGTATTGAGGCAACGCAGCAACTCGGCGCTTTCTTTTAATACCGCAACTGAATCGTGATTGCCGCCGAGTAACACCAGCTGCACACCAAGCGGTTGCAGGTCGACAATCAGCTGGTGATACAACTCACGGGCGTAACTGGGCGGCGTGGTGGTATCAAAAATATCGCCGGCGACCAGCAGCACATCAATCTGCTGCGCCTCGATGGTGTCACGCAACCAGCCGAAAAAGGCCCGGTGTTCTGCCTCACGGCTTTTACCGATAAAAAACTGGCCTAAATGCCAGTCGGAAGTATGCAGCATGCGTAACATCAGCCGGAAATTCCCTGTCAGAGACGGAGCAAAACCCCGATGATACCTGAAGCTCAGGCTTCAGCGCAGCATCGGATAAGTCAGCAGGAAAAAATGCAGCAGGTTCACGGCAAAATGGGTCAGCACCGCGACTTCAAGCCGGCCACTGCGCTGATAAGCCCAGCCGTAACCCAGGCTGGTGATGGTCGCGACACAGGCATAAGCCCAGCCGCCGGCAAGATGGACCAGACCAAACAATATGCTGACTAGCGAGATGGCCAACCAGGCGGCAGCAGCTTCGCGCACGCCTCGCCCTTGCAGAGCATCGCGCAGCGGCCGTTGCAACAAGCCTCGAAACAAAGCCTCTTCCGCCACACAAGTCAGCAGAAGGTTACAGGCGATAAAACTGAGCCAAAATTCCGGCAGTTTCAGCGCAGGCTGCACCAGGCCAAAACCCAGCGCCAGGCCCAGAGCCGCGGTCACCGTCAGCGGCAATACCGGCCAAAAACCACGCCGGTAACGCAGCCATAAATCGCCTGGTTGCTGCGTGGGCCACAGCGCCAACAGCAGGCACCAGCCGGCCCAGCCTTTGTCGAAATTGGCGTACAGCGTATAAGGAATAGCGTCAGGAGTCAGTTGCGCTGCATCCACCAACAAAGGATTGCGGATGCCAGGCAACCAGTGCAAAGCGGTTGCCAGCGCGAACAAAACCAGCAGCACCCAACCGCAAACTGTTAACCAGCGGGGTGTAGGGCCTGTCGTCAGCCAAAGCGCCAGCATGGCTTGCAGGAACAGCAAGGCCGCGGCACTGAGTGTGACCACTTGTGCCTGCCAGGCCAGACCTAATGCCAGCACAGCAAAAGCCAAAGACCACACAGGCACAGACATGGACTGAAACTGCCGTTGAAATCCGGGTGTCAGCAGCGCCAGAGCCAGCATGACAAATGCAATCAGCGTCATAACTTCCTCCATGAAAACGCTGCATAGCATAACAAATTCAGCGCCTTAGCGACGCTGTATTGTATTAAACGGGGTTCAGGCAAATACAGTCACAGTTTGGCGGCTGATGGCGATTAATGAGCCATCCGGTGCCCAGCATTTGGCTTCGATATGGTGATACCCGTCAGCACCATGTTCAATATTGGCCAGGTAACTCCACCACTCACTACCGTTGAAAGTACCGGCCTGTGGCAATAACTCCAGCGTCCAGGTCAGGGAACTGGCCGGTGCCGGGCCTGACATCAATCCAAGACTAACCGGTGGCCAGGCGTCGACCAGCGCCAGCAACTCCGGCACGCCGACTGTCTCGCTAAATTCACCGCGAAAGCGGATAGCGCCGCCCAGAGTGCGGCTTTTGCCGCCGCTAAAAGGCGCGTTGCCTTGCTGAATTTGATAATCAAAATGGCGGGTAAATTCCGGCGCCATTTCGCTGTCCGGTAAACGGATGCCCGCAGTTGACCATGCCGGCGCAGCGACGGCGCTGACACTGAGCTGTGACGGCCGCGGCGCACCAAAACTGGCCAGCGCCGCTAACACCACCTGACCGGCCTGTTCAATCTCAACCTGTGCCTGCACCACCGACTTGCCCTGACGCAAAATACGCCGCCGCACCACAGCTTCACCGCTGTTCAGTGGTGCAACAAAAGATACTGACACGGAGCGCAGCGGAATATCGGCCGCAATGGCGCCCTGCAGATGTGACATTGCCAGCGCTGCCGCCATCCCCCCAAACACCGCGCGGCCCTGGCCCCAGTGCGCCGGCACCTCTATCAGTCGCTCATCAGCCGCATTTCCGGCGAATTGTTGCATCACATGCTGAAACTTCATGGTAAATTTCCCCGCTTTTCGCCAGCCAGCTGGCCCTACCAGTTTAATCGGGCATTAGCCTGCCGAATTTAGTCCCGATAAGGAACCCGTCATGTCAAAAAAAGTTTATTGCATCGCCCAGTTTCAGCCAAAACCGGGCAAAGCCGCGGAACTGTTCCGTGTCTTGCAGGGCCTGGAGCCGAATACATTACGCGAAGACGGTTGCCTGCAGTATCGCGTGACCCGGCAGATCCGGTCTGATTTTGCGCCAGGTACCAGCTTTCCGATCGTGTTTAATGAGATCTGGGCCGACATGGCAGCCTTTGAAGCGCATTGTCAGCGCGCCGAGATCCAACAGTTCTTCCAAACCTATTGTCTGGCAGAAGATGGTCTCGCCGCTGACTGGAATGTCTGTGTGTACAGCGACGAACCGGAACAGTTTGATGCCCCGGTTTTGTAGCCTAGGCGCCATTGGCGCTCTTTTATGCTGAAGCCTTATTTGCCGGCAAGCAGCGCCTGATCTAAAGCCCGGGCGCGTTGCACTGCCGGCCTGGCGGCAAACCTTTCCAGGTAAGCAGCAATTTCCGCTGTGGCTTCAATCAGGCCAAAACGGGTCATCCAGCCCAATGCCGTGCCCCACAGGCAATCCACTGCGGTGAAACGGTCGCCCAAAAACCAGGTGCCGGCCTGTAGCTGGCTACGCACCCATTGCTCAACCGCCAGCTGATTGCCATATGGGCTCATGCCCGGCTGACCGCTGTCGCGTTTCAACGCTTTGTCGATCATCGCTGGTTCAAAACTGCTGCCATAAAATGCCAGTGCGCGCAGATAAGGGCCCCGCAGCGCATCACCGACTGCCGGGCTTAAACCCGCGTCCGGTTTCAGCTCGGCCAGAAACTGATAAATCGCCACTTGTTCTGTCACCACCACGCCATCCGCAAGCAGGGTTGGTACTTTGCCAAGCGGGTTCGCCGCCATCAGTGCCGGGCTTTTTTCCGGCGCTTTAAAGTCAACCAGCTCAAACTCGGCAGGCAGATCCAGTTCTTCCAGCAAAATACGCACGCCGGCAGAGCGGCTTTGCGGGTTATGAAATAGTTTAAGTTGAGGGTATCGCATCAGTCACTCCTTGGATTAATCACCCCAGCATGACGCTTTTGCAACGGAAAAAACAGAGCGGGAACCGTCAGGGTGTGGCAATTTTCACCCGTTCACGACAAACAGCGACAAGCAACAGTTTCTGAATTCAGCCA
>CAMLNG010000231.1 GCA_946481195.1 uncultured Chromatiaceae bacterium | reverse complement strand
TCACTCGTTGCTCACATAGAATCACTATGTCACGCGCCTCGTTTCGCGCCCAAAACGCCGCCAACTCGAACAAAACTTAACCACCAAAGATCAACAGCCCCTAGGCTTATTCGGTTTCAGCGTCCTGCGCTTCAGTGTCGGTATCCAGAAAGGGGGGAGGCCAGCCGCCAAGCGTCTGCCAGCGATTGACGATATGGCAAAACAGTTCGGCGGTACGCTCAGTATCGTACAGCGCACTATGTGCTTCTTTGCCGTCAAATGGGATACCAGCGGCCTGACAGGCTTTGGCCAGTACCGTCTGACCTAATGCCAGTGCGGCCAAAGTCGTTGTGTCAAAAGACACAAAGGCGTGGAAAGGCGAACGTTTGATGTTATTGCGTTCGACCGCTGCGTTGACAAAACCCTGGTCAAAGGCGGCATTGTGCGCGACCAGCACGGCGCGCTGACAGCCAGCGTCTTTCTGGCCTTTTCGCACCACTTTAAACATCTCGGTCAGAGCTTCGCGTTCATGCACAGCACCGCGCAACGGGTTGTAGGGGTCAATGCCATTAAATGCCAGCGAACTTGGGTTCAGCACAGCACCTTCAAAGGGTTCCACATGAAAATGCACGGTCTGATCAATGCTGAGAAACCCCTGCTCGTCCATTTTTAGCGTGCAGGCGGCGATTTCTAATAAGGCATCTGTCTGCGCATTAAAACCGGCCGTTTCGACGTCGATCACGACCGGGTAATAGCCACGAAAACGTTGGGCGAATAAAGTGGTAGTCTGGCTCATGAACCGCATTCAGTCAGAAAAAAGAGCCGCAGTATGCCAAAAAAAATGCATCTCGTCTTGCCGTCGGCATAAGCTTTGCTATTTGTTTTGACAGCAAAGGCGCTGTGGCTGGCGACTTCCAGGAAAAAGCAGGCAAGCAACATCCACAGATCTACAGGCGAAGTGCTTGGATCCTAAGCAGTTAATTGGTCACTGAATGATGAATACAGCGATAAAACTAGGTGCTCTCTGCTGTGCACTGGTCCTGCACAGCGCCAGTGAAGCGGCAATAAACCGGCAAGACATGCGGCAAAATGTGCGGCAATATGCTGCCACTTTGGATAATTCCGCCTGGTCGTTGAAAACTGCCACTGCGCTGCGTTGTGAGCTGGTGCATGCGATCCCGCAGTTTGGCGAAGCGCGTTTTGTCAGCACCGCCAATAAAGAATCGAATCTGCTGTTTCAGCTTAAAATGCAGCGCCAGCCGGATGGTTACAGCCTGGCAGAGGTGCTGTCAGTACCGCCCAGCTGGCGGGCCGGTGAACAAGCCAAAGCGCTGGCAGACATGAAGCTGTTAAAGCAATTTGACGGCGATTTGCCTAAGCAGCAAGCCTGGACCATGCTGACCGAACTGGAGCAGGGTTTTAGCCCAACCTTTTATTTTGACGACTGGCACAGTCCTTTTGACAAAATCGCCGCTCAGCTCAACCCAATCCATTTTGGTGTGCCATATCAGCAATTCAGTGCCTGCATGGCTGGGTTATTACGTTTTACCTTTGATGATATTGCGCTGACCGTGCTCAATTATCAGAGCAACAGCGATGCGCTGACGCGGGAATCTGAAGCGCGGTTACAACAAATTGCCGAATACCTTAAGCACGATAAAGCAATAGCTTCGGTTGATATTGATACTTATACGGACAGTTATGGTGGGCGCTGGATCAACGAGGAGTTATCCCGCAAAAGAGCCAAGGCATTAAAAGCGTTTTTAGTCAGTGCCGGTATTGATGAAAAAGTGATCCGTACTGAGGGCTTTGGCGAGAAGCGCCACGTCGCACCGAATGACACCTTACGTGGCCGCGCAACCAACCGGCGGGCTGTTGTGCAGCTGATGCGGGCAGAAGCTCCCAGACTCACCATGCAATAAATCGCAAAAAGCCCTGAACATCGGGGCTTTTTATCTATCACCGTACAAGCGGCTGGTTATAGCCTACGCAGCTTATCAAAACGCGACGCATCGACCAGCTGTGCCAGCTCATCTGACAGCGGTAACGGCTGCTGACACAATGCAGAGGCTAAATGTTCGGCCAATAATGGCGCAAACAGCAGGCCACGGGCACCCAAACCGCCCAGCACATATAATCCTGGGGCAACTTCGCCAGCGATCGGCAAGTGGTCAGGTACTGTAGCGCGCAGGCCGGTTTTCGCCGACTGAACTGTTGCGCCGACGAACCAGGCCGGTTGCTGTAACACGGTATTGACCAGCGCCAGATTGGCCGCGTCGTCTGCTGAAGTGGTGATGGTATTTCGATTCTCCCGGTCAAAAGTCGCGCCGACGCAGTGTTCTTCAGCGAATTCTGCCGTATCTGCCGGCGTGATATAACCCTGATGACAAATCACGGTGCGAAGTGCGGCCATCTGTGGGGCACTGACATGAGACACCTGACCCCGCACCTGATTCAGTGGTAAATGCCGGGTTGGCGCAAATTGCGTCAAATCAACGCCATTGCAAAGTACCAGCTGACTGCAGTCGATTGGGCCGTTGGATGTCGACAGCTGCCAGCCACTGACACCGTGCTGCACTGCCGTCACTTCGGTACTGGCGCAAAAATGAAAACCAGGCTGTTGTAACAGCCATTCAAGCGCCGCCTGACAAAAGCGCTGTGGTGCGACCCAACCGCCATCGGGGTAAAACAATCCACCATAAGGCAGGCTGAGCCCGGCTGCTTCGCTGCACGTTGTTGCATCCAGCGCCTGAAAAAAACCAGCCGGCCAGGCGCTTTCCTGCAGGATCTTACTTTGGCGCAGCGCCAGCGCTTCGGTGCAGGCTAACGTCAGTACGCCACAAAACTGTTGAGGGAAATCAAATTGGTGCGCCAACTCACGATAGCGCCGGCAGGCAAAGCTATAAGCGCTGGCGTGGAAGCGCGACACCGGACTAAAGCTGGTTTGTAACTGCGGGTACAAGGCGCCTTGCCGATTGTGCGAAGCGCCTTGAGCAACGCCATGGTCTTTACACAGCAAACGCACCTGTCGGCCACGCTGCACCAGGGCCAACGCCGTTAAAATGGCTGCAATTCCGCCGCCGACCAGCGTGATGACATCTTCGCAGGACGTCGCAGTGACAACCGGAGTTTCTTCCGCTATCACCCCCACGGCCATTTCGCGTTTACGGCCAAAGCCTTTTACTTTCTTCACCACAAAACCAGCACTTTGCAGGCCACGGCGCACGATGCCGGCGCTGGTGAAAGTTGCCACTGTCGTGCCAGGAGCGCTTAACCTGGCCATGCCTTCGAACAAAAAATCCTGCCACATTTCCGGGTTTTTACTGGGGGCAAAACCATCGAGAAACCAGGCGTCAGCAATATTCTGCGCCGGCAGCGCCGGCAGATTATCTCTGACATCGCCAAGCCACAGATCAAGCGTCACTGCCCCCTGATCAAACTGCAGACGGTGACAGCCGGCAAAAGGCCGCGGATATTGCGCCAACAACTCCGCAACCAGCGGCTGCAAGCTTGGCCAGGCTGTTAAGGCCTGCTGCAAATCGTTGAGCGTTAATGGGAATTTTTCGAAAGTGGAAAAATGCAGCTGCTGACAAATAGCGTCGGGCTGCGCCGCACGAAATTCGCGAAAAGCCTGCCAGCACACCAGAAAGTTCAGCCCGGTGCCAAAGCCGGTTTCTATCACATGAAAACAGCGTTTAGCTAACTGTTGCCAGCGTTCCGGTAACTGGTTGTTGTGCAAAAACACAAACTGCGTTTCATCGAGACCACTTTCATTGGAAAAGTACACATCGTCAAACACGTTTGAAACCGGTGTGCCTTGCTCGTTGTAACTTAACGTGGCGGATTGGATCTGACTCATCAGCAAGTCCGTATCAGAAAAAAATTGCACAAAGTGGCGCATTTTAACTTGTTTGTCATGCTGGCGGCTAATAGTGTGAGCAGGTGAGTGTACAACTGTGCGCTGAAATTGGACCAGTTGGCGGGAAAAAGCCCGTACAATGGCCGCGAACACTATTTTTTTACGCTGGAGTCAGAATGAAAAGAGCGGTAATCACCGGATTGGGCATAGTTTCAAGTATCGGTAATAACAAAGCAGAAGTATTGGCCTCCTTGCAGGAAGGCCGTTCCGGCATCAGCTTTGCGCAGGAATTTGCCGATTTTGGGCTGCGTTCTCAGGTCTGGGGTCAAATCAATATTGACACTGCTGCTCTGATTGACCGTAAGGCATTGCGTTTTATGGGCGATGCTGCTGCCTATGCGTATATCTCGATGGCACAAGCCATTGAGGATGCCGGTTTAACGCCAGAGCAAGTCTCCAATCCACGTACCGGCTTGGTCGTGGGCTCTGGCGGTGCTTCATCAAAAACCCAAATTGAAGCGGCCGACATTCTGCGCGAAAAAGGCGTCAAACGCGTTGGCCCTTATGCCGTACCAAAAACCATGTCATCGACTTGCTCTGCGTGTCTGGCTACACCGTTTGAAATCAAAGGCGTGAACTATTCGATTAGCTCTGCCTGTGCCACCAGCGCGCACTGTATCGGCCATGCGGTGGAACTGATCCAGCTGGGCAAGCAAGACGTGATTTTCGCCGGTGGTGGTGAAGAAGTGCACTGGACCTTAGCGATGGAGTTCGACGCCATGGGCGCTCTGTCCAGCAAATACAATGAAACGCCAACTCAGGCTTCACGTACTTATGACGCGAACCGCGACGGTTTTGTTATCTCCGGCGGTGGCGGCATTCTGGTGATCGAAGAGCTGGAACATGCTTTAGCCCGCGGCGCCAAAATTTATGCTGAAATTGTTGGTTACGGTGCCACTTCGGATGGGTATGACATGGTGGCGCCAAGTGGTGAAGGCGCGGTGCGTTGTATGCAAATGGCACTGGCCGATGTGAAAGCACCAATCGATTACCTGAACACGCACGGTACCAGTACGCCGGTCGGTGATGTCAAAGAGTTGGGGGCTATTCAGCAGGTATTCGGCGGTAAGAGCCCGGCGATCAGCGCGACTAAAGCCATGACCGGCCACGCTCTGGGTGCTGCCGGTGTGCATGAAGCGATTTATTCTCTGCTGATGATGGAACATAACTTTATCGCACCTTCGATCAACATCGGTGAGCTGGACGCTGCGGCCGAAGGCCTGAATATCATCACCAAACCAACCAAAGCGACGTTAAACACTGTAATGTCGAATAGCTTTGGTTTTGGTGGCACTAATGCCACGCTGGTGATGCAAAAGTTTAACGGCTAACCACTGAGTCAAATGTAAAACAAAGCCACCTGCGGGTGGCTTTGTTGTTTATGCTGCAGTTTTGCTGATTGAGTGAAAAGCGGAAACAATAAATTTTCCGCGACTGTGTTCTTGCTTGCTAGCCGGAGGTCCGGCTGCTGACATAGAATGCGCGGCATCACGGAAATTGACGGCAGATTTGTCTGCGGGTATCTGGTGCCTGACTGATGTGCCGTGCACTGATTGGAGTTGCCGATGAAAATTTATGCCGATGACAATATGCCGCTGGCCCGGGAGTTTTTCGCCGATTTGGGCGATGTGACATTGTTCTCCGGTCGCAATGTCCAGGCAGCAGATTTGGCTGATGCCGATATTTTGCTGGTGCGCTCTGTGACGAAGGTCAATGCGGCACTGCTGGACGCCAATCCCAATCTGCGTTTTGTTGGCACCGCCACCATCGGCACTGACCATCTGGATTTGGCTTATCTGCAGGCGCGCGGCATAACCCATACCAATGCGCCGGGTTGTAATGCCCAGTCTGTGGTGGAATATGTGTTCAGTTGCCTGTTTATGCTGGCGGAACAACAGGATAAACCGCTCACGGACTTCACCGTCGGTGTGGTCGGCGTCGGTCAAATCGGCAAACGGCTGGTGGCAGCGTTGCAGGCGCTTGGCGTCAGCGTGCTACAAAACGATCCACTGCGTGCGGCAGAGACAGATTTCCCACATCTGGACCTTGATACCTTATTGGCCAGCGCCGATGTGGTCAGCTTGCATGTGCCGCTGGTGCGCGGCGGGGCTTATCCAACTTTTCATTTATTAGATGCCAAACGGCTTGCCGCTTTACCAGCCACGACGGCGCTGATTAATGCCTGTCGCGGTGAAGTTGTGGATAACCAGGCGCTGTTGGCGCAAGCGCGTGCCGGCGTGCGCCGGCCTTTGTTTCTCGATGTCTGGGAAAACGAGCCTGCCATTGAACGGGCGCTGCTGCCATATTGCGATATTGCGACCGCGCATATCGCCGGTCACAGTGTGGAAGGCAAAGCGCGGGGGACTGAAATGTTGTATCAGGCAGTTTGCCAATTGCTGGGGATCGCTCCAACCCGAACGCTGGCGCAGTTCTTACCGGTGG
>CAMLNG010000230.1 GCA_946481195.1 uncultured Chromatiaceae bacterium | reverse complement strand
GCTTCAGCTAAGCCTTTTTATTCCAGCCGGTAGCGCACACCGAGCGCGACGCGCGGTCCGTATTGGCGGGCAAACAGGAACTGTTCCTCGAAGCGGCCGTAACCGCGTTCGGTTTCGTTGTTCAGGTTGATGCCCTCGAGGAAGACGGTCAGCTGTGGCAGGATGTCGTAATTAACGCTTAAATCCCACTGGCCAAAGGTTTCGGCAAACTGCGGTGGTGCATCGCTGGAGCCTTGTGCCTGACCGACACCAATCAGATACGAATCGCGCCAGGCGTAAGTGACCTTAACCGACAGGCCGTCTTTTTCATAAAACAGCTGCAGGTTGGCAGAATCACTTAAACCGGTCAGCGGTGCTTGCTGGCTTAAGCTCAT
The DNA here is from genome assembly GCA_946481195.1 of uncultured Chromatiaceae bacterium. Next base: position 6,014 of record CAMLNG010000230.1, on the reverse strand, counting down.
CACGTCAAATTCGACATCACCCTGCACAAAAGTCGCGTTGGCGCCGACACCAAAACCGGTGTCACCGAGCAGGTGCTGGAAGGCCAGTTCAAAACCATCCACCGCTTTGCTGTCGGTATTGGCCGGTTGGCTGATTTGCCACACCATCAGCGGGTCGTCGGCGGCCGGTTCGATTTTGCCCTGGGCATTGCCATTACCATTTGCCAGCATTTGCGCATAAATCGCGCTGCTGGTGGCTTGCTCGCCACGGGCGACAATATCCGCCACTGCTTTTTTGTAGCGCGGGCCATTCAGGATGTCGCGCAGACCTTCGATAGTGGTTTCCGTGATAGTGGTCTGGATAAAGTTATCGACGTCTTTACGGAAATAGCCGACTGCGGCATAACTGCCTTCGCCGTAATAATATTCCAGGCTTAAATCCAGGTTGGTTGACTCAAACGGCAACAGATTGGTATTGCCCTGACTGCCGCTGCGGGCGTCTGGTTTCGGACTGCCGCTTAAGCTGCGGCCACCGGCCAGCATACCAAGCGGGGCGCGGGTAATACTCTTGCCATAAGAGAAACGGCCGACTAAGTCTTCATGCAATTCGGCTTTGAGGTCAAACATTGGCAACAGCACATCGTGTTTGCCTTCCTGCTGCAGGAAGTTGGCGGTGCCGCCTTGCTGGTACTGCGTGATCCACTCGGACGGGCTTTCCCAGTTGACTTGCGTTTCAACGCGCTGGCGCACCGTGCTGTCGACTGTGGTTTCTTCATAGCGCAGGCCGACATTGAGCTGCAGCGGGATGTCTTTGACGCTGAAGTCAAAGCGGCCCTGCAGGTAGACGCTGTCGGTCACTTCGTTGACATAACTTTCGCTGTCGATGCCGTCGTAGTAAGGGTCAATCGAATATTCATCGGCGCCCATCACGCCTTTGGTCAGGAATGCCAGCTGGCGGGCGACCGCTTCGTCAAAGTCATAGCTGTAGTAATAGCCTGGCTGCATGCCATTGCCGCCGCCGACAAACTGGTCGAGGAAGTTCGCCGTGCTGTGACGGACAAACATCGCATCCGGGAAAATCTGCGGGTAAGCCGGGTTAAAGCCCGGGCCACCGCGCAAACCGCTCCAGCCCTGGTGGCCGCCCATAGTCTGGTCAGTGCGGGCGATGCCAAAGCCAACGTCGGTCAGCGGGAAGCTGAAATAATCATTGTCCCATTTACCATCGAGCTGCCACTGCTGAATTTCGGCTTTGCCAGGTGAGTGAATAAACTGACTGAAGTTGGAGTCAATTTCGCCTGGATTGAGCGTGGTGGTGCCGTTTTTCCAGTACACGATGGCTTGTGGTATCTCGCCAGTGCGGTAGTCGTAGACTTTGCGCAGCAGTTGGTCTGAACCCAAAATCACCTGGCCCTGACTGCCAAGGCCCTTGTCCGCGCCGTTATCGGCTTTATTGTCGGAATCATGGTAATCGAGCGTCAGTTGCAGCGCGTCATAGACCTGCCAGTCAAAATTGACGCCAACTGAGGCCGCTTTGACTTCAGTGGTGCCTTTGTTCGCAGTGAAAGAGCCGTCATTGCCGCTAATGTCGGCGTAAATCGCGGTACCGTTGGCGTCTAATTCATAGCCATTGATATTACCGCCAAATTCGTTCCAGATGCCCCAGCCAATGCTCTGGCTGCCGGTGATGGCGCGCGACGCGGTGTAATCGATAGTGGCAGTGAAGGCATCCACCGGCCGCACTTGTAAAGTCAGTTGGCCATTGCTGCGTTCGCGCTGCACATCTTCAATGCTGTAGTTCATGTCTTTGGCAAAATAATAATTGCCGCTGGGTTTGCCATCGGCGCCGACCGGACGGGCATCTTTGACTTTGTCCGCAGCCAGCGTTGGTAATGCCACATTGGCCTGCCAGCCTTGTACATTGGCCTGCTGTTTCTGGAAATCCCGTTCCTGGTGCGACAGTGACAACGACAAACCGACTTTGTCGTCAAACATGGTTGAACTCAACACTGTGGCCAGTTCTGGCGTCACGTCATCGCCAATTTCATTACTGCTGTCGTAGATACCTTTGGCGGTGGCCGAAGCGTGCAGCCCCGGTTTTTGCAGCGGCCGGGTGGTGATGATATTGACGGTGGCGCCTAAACCACCGCTTGGGTTGGAAGCGCGGGCGGTTTTATACACTTCTAAGGCGCTGACACCTTCCGAAGATAAGTTTTCCAGATTGTAAGAGCGGGTATAACCTGTGCCCGGCATTTGCCGGCCGTTGAGGGTCACCAGGTTAAAATCCGGGCCAAAACCACGCACGGTAATTTGGCTGCCTTCGCCGTTGGCGCGGCTAACCGAGACACCGGTAATGCGCTGCAGCGATTCGGCGAGGTTGGTGTCGGGGAATTTACCCATCTCTTCGGCAGAGATGGCATCCACCACGCCATTGGCTTCGCGTTTGATATCCATGGAGCGGATTAAGCTGCCGCGAATACCTTTAATTTCAATGACTTCTACTTTTTCTTCTGTGGCGTTAGCCGCCGGTTGTTGCTGCTGCGCGGCATACACCGGCAACCCTGTGCTCAGTGCCAGCAGCATGGCGCTGGTGAGCTTATTTTTACTGAAAAATGTCTGGTTCATACGTAATCCTGTTTTCACAGCAGCCGGCGGCGACAAGACAGCAGGCCGGGTGCTATGTGCTGTTTTATGATCGTCTGTTCTAATCAACTAACTGATCTGAAACATGATTTAATCTGCACGCCTATTTAATTTGCACATTGTCGAGCCGGTATACAGCGCCATTGCCCTGGCCCCAGGCTGGGAAGACCATGACAATATCGATAGCACTGACATCGAGGCCTTTGTCAGCCAGATCTTTTAAGCGGTAGCTGTAGGTCTGCCACTGACCGACGACCGGCGCTTTGCCTTCCAGGCTTTCGCTCAGTTTCAGCTGCACGGCACTGGCGGCATCGTCGGCTTCAATCTTAAACAGCCATTCAGCGCTGCTGTCACTCGGTGGCGTGACTATCTTCATCTCGAATTTGACGATGGCAGTATCGAGGATGCTGCTGGCATCAAAATAAGTGCCGTCGGCGGCGAAGATGCCCATCACAGTTGGCGCGCCACCGATATTGTATTGGGCGGTTTTGCCATGGGCGGCATCGTCGTCTTCGACTGTTGGTTTACTGCCGCCACAACAATCCCATAACGACCAGTTGGCTGCGGCCGCGTCGGCAAACAGGGTTAAACCGCTGTTGGATGGCAGGGCAGGTTCGCCGATGCTGACATTGTCGACCCGGTAGACTGCGCCGTTGCCGGTGCCCCAGGCCGGGAACATCATCAGTACGTCGATAGCGCTGACATCTAAACCTTTGGCGGCTAAGTCGCTGAGTTTAAAGCTGTAAGTCTGCCATTGGCCGGTGACCGGCGCTTTGCCTTCAACACTGTCAGTGAAGTTCAGCTCGACTGCGGTGGCCGCGTTGTTGGCCTCAACTTTGAATTTCCAGACGGCTGTCGGGTCGCTTGGGGCGTTGACCACTTTGAGGTCAAATTTGATCAGGCCTTTGGCCAGAATGGCGGAGGCGTCGAATGGTTTGTTGCCGCCATTGTTGGCCGGCCGGGTGATAAACCCCATTACAGTCGGGGCGCCACCGATTTTAAATTCGGCGGTCATGCCATGGGCGGCATCGTCCATCTCTTCAGTTGGTTTACTGCCACCACAACAATCCCACATCGGCCAGTCGAGGTTCTGGCTGTCTTTGTAAATAGTCAGCGACGGAGTTGTGCTGCCCGGGCCGGCAATTTTAACGTCATCAACCTGATACACGGCGCCTTCACCTGAGCCCCAGGCCGGGAATATCATCACCACATCAATGGCGGATAAATCAAGACCAGCATCCGCCAGTTTTTTCAGCGGAAAGGTGTAGGTTTGCCAGACGCCGGCAGCCGGCGCTTTGCCTTCTGTACTTGCAGTTAAATCCAGCTCGACAGCAGTCGCGGCGTTATTACTTTCGACTTTGAGTTTCCACACCGCGCCTGGGTTATTTGGCAGCGACACGGCTTTCATCGCGAAGCTTAAGCTGCCGGTATTGGCCAGTGGTGAGGCGTCAAACGGCGAGGGTGAACCAGCCGGGTCTTTGATAAATTCCGCGCGGCTGATAAAACCGTTGACGGTAGGAGCACCGCCGACACGGAATTCCATCACACCACCGCGTTGATTGTCGTTCACCACAGTTGGCGTGCTGCCACCACAGCAATCCCAGCCCGGCCAGCTTGGATTGACGGCATTATCAAAAATGGTCAGGTTGCGGGCCACGCCGTCTGAAGGCGGTACCGGGATTGGTGCTTTGCCTTCGACCAAAGCGTCGGTCGTTTTGTCATAACCTGGACGAATCGATTCACAGCCTTTGCCGGTATCCGGATTAGCGGCGCATTGATAAGCGCGGACATAATCGACGACAAAGCTTTGACCATTGGCAAAAGCGGCGGCGTCTATACCTTTGTTATTGACGTTTTCCGACCAGTTACCGCCAACGGCGAAGTTCAGGATCAGGAAAAATTTCTGGTCAAAAGGCGCAGAAGTCCAGTAGGTATTCAGCTTGCCGCTGGTCTGGTCATAATATTCGGTAAACCAGCCACGATGTTTCAGGCCAACCGCCTGGTCTTTGCTGTTGTAACGCACGTCTGACTGGCGCTGCGTGACAAACAGATAGTCATCCACATACCGGCGAATTTCGCCTTGTTGCCATTCCACCGCATAGGTATGGAAATCATCGGCCGGGTTTTTGCCGCCGGGTAACGCATAGTTTTTACCTGAGCTGCTGTTATTCGGCCAGGGTTTGCCGTAGTGCAAAGTGCCGTGTACGTTGGATTCAATATTGCCGGTCGCATCTTTTACTTTCAGATTGACCGCTTCCATGATGTCGATTTCACCAGAGCGAGGCCAGTCGCCGTAGACAGAATCTGTTGGCATCATCCAGAACGCCGGCCAGGCGCCCTGGCCTGAAGGCAGTTTGGCGCGCATTTCAAAGCGGCCATATTTAAAATCGGCTTTTTTCTTCGTGGTAATGCGGGCCGAGGTATAGGGTTTCTCAGCGCCGGCCGGAGCGGGTTTGGCCACAATATTCAGCATGCCGGCCGACAGGAAGGCATTGGTTTTGTCAGCGGTATAACATTGTTTTTCGTTATTGCCGCCGCCGGCGCAGTTCACTTCAAAGTTCCATTTATTGGTGTCGATGTTCTGACCGTCAAATTCATCACTCCACACCAGGTTCCAGCCGGTGGCCGGCTTGCTGGTGTCGGTTTTAGCAATGTCAGTCTGGGTGGCAGTGTCACCGCCGCAGCCGGTCAGCAGTGCGGCACTGAGCAGGGCGCTGTACATTCCGCCTTTGACTACAGTGGCCTGCTGCGGCGTGATCCGCAGAAGTCGTCTATTCATTGTGCTTGTCCTGTTAACTGGTGAACTGGCGTCGGGGCAGCGCATCATTCATGTCAGTGCCTTTAACGCAGTTTGTTTTTATTTTGAAAGCGCTTTCTGAAAGCGCTTTCAAAGACTATGGCTGAATTTGGCAAAGGTCAATTGGCGCAGATTGATTTCGTCGCAAAAATAAGCAGAACGGTAGAAGTTTTTTGGTTGAAAATTGCGCAGCTCGTCTTGCTACCGGTGGCGAAATAAATTAAAAAAAGCAAAAAGGTAACGCATTTTGGCAACTTCTTTAGCCGGGCTTCCTCTCTAGAATGTTTTTGGTGGGACGGATCCGTCTGATGAAGAAGTACAGGAAAAGATACTGAATTCCCACACCCCGAACCGGCAGCTGAAACTAATAAGTACAGTCGTATCCACACAAGCTGCAGACCGGTTTGAGTTGACTGACTCACAATAAATCAATAGGGAACGGATAGATGCACAACAAAAAACCATTTACCAGAACTGCGTTAGCTAAAGCGATTTCGCTGCTGCTGACCGGGACTGCCGCGTTGCCGCTGTATGCCCAGCAGGCGCCGGCGACAGATAAAAAAGCTGAAACCAGCGACATCGAAGTGATCCAGGTTCG
>CAMLNG010000229.1 GCA_946481195.1 uncultured Chromatiaceae bacterium | reverse complement strand
TTATCATATGGCCATCGTCGTCGACGAATACGGCGGCGTGTCGGGTCTTATCACTATCGAAGATATCCTTGAACAGATTGTCGGCGAGATTGACGATGAGCATGATGAAGTCGAAGGCTCAGATATCCGCAAACTCGGCAGTCATGTGTATTTAGTCAGCGCCTTAACGCCGCTGGATGAATTTAATGAAGCCTTTACTACTGGCTTTGACGAAGCCGAAGCCAGCACCATTGGCGGCATAGTCCTGCATGCATTTGGTCATATGCCGGTCAAAGGTGAAAGCATCAGCCTTGGCGGCCTGACTTTTAAAGTCAATAAAGCCAATAGCCGGCGGTTAGTGCAGCTACAAGTGATCAAACCAAAAACCGACAATCCCAATGACGAATAAAAGCGGCCACAGCAGCGCCGCAGGATAAATTCAGTGCGATTCAGAATCTCTGCCCGGACCGGGCTGTTGAGCCTGCTGCTTGTTGGCGCGGGCATCCTCAATACCTTTGCATTTGCGCCTTATGACTGGCACGCTCTGCCACTGCTGACGCTGACCGTATTGGCCGTAGCGTTGCGCCAGAGCCGAAGCCCGGCGCAGGCGGCATGGCTGGCCTATTGTTATGGCCTTGGCTGGTTTGGCCTTGGTGTCAGCTGGGTGCACGTCAGTATCGCTACTTTCGGCGGTATGCCGCTGATTGCCAGTTTGAGCATCATGGCGTTACTGGTTGCTTATCTGTCGTTGTTTCCGGCACTGGCGGCCTGGCTGGCAGCACGCCTCGCCAAAGGCCAACCAAACTACTGGCCTTTGCTGCTGGCTGTGTGCTGGACCTTTGCTGAAAATTTGCGCTCCTGGCTGTTTAGCGGCTTTCCGTGGTTATCGGTAGGATACAGCCAAACTGATGGCTGGCTTGGCAGTTACGCCCCGCTTGTTGGTGAAACCGGTATCACGTTTATTGTGTTATTTGCCGCCGGTAGTTTTGCCATGTTTTTCCGCCTGTCACGCAAAAGCAGCAGTTTGAATCCGCCTGACAGTCCAAACAACCTGCTGCAGCGCAGCGACAAAGCCCAGCTCGCCGTCGCCGTGTTATTGCTGGCGCTGGCACCAGTGATGGGCCAATTCAAAGGCTGGCAGCCTACTGGAGCTCAGGCCAGTGTAGCGCTGGTCCAGGGCAATATCCGTCAGGAACTACGCTGGGCACCGGATCAGGAACTGCCCACGATGAAAAAGTACATGCAGTTGACCAGGCCGCAGCTTAGCAATCGCCTGGTGATCTGGCCGGAAGCCGCTATCCCGCAGCTGGAACCGGACGCCCAGGCTTATCTGTTTAATCTGGACATGCTGGCAGCGGAAAATCAGGCGGCAGTCATCACCGGCATTCTCGATGTAAAACGCAATGGCGACGCCTACAACGGCATGATTGTGCTTGGCGATACCGGGGTGAAAAGTCAGATTTATCATTATGAAACGCACAATCGCTATCAAAAACATCACCTGCTGCCGATAGGCGAGTTTGTGCCTTTTGAGCGCTTCCTGCGCGATGTCGCACCGTTTTTTGATTTACCAAACAGCTCATTCGCCCGTGGCGAGTGGTTGCAACCCAATCTGCAGGCGAAGGGTTATCAGTTACTCGCCGCTTTGTGCTTTGAAATCGCCTTTCCACGCCAAATCCGCGCCAATTTCAGTGCTGACACAGACTTTTTGCTGACGGTCAGTAACGACGCCTGGTTTGGTGATTCGCACGGTCCATGGCAGCATCTTGAAATTGCCCGGATGCGCGCACTGGAATTTGGCCGGCCGCTGCTACGCGCCACCAACACTGGGGTCACTGCCGCGGTCGATGCCAGTGGTCAGGTGCTCGGCCAGCTGCCGCAATTTCAGGACGGCGTGTTGACGCTGGATGTGCCGTTAACCCAAGGTCGCACTGTATATAGTCTGCTCGGCGACTGGCCACTGTATTTATTGTGTCTGGCTGCAGCAGCACTGTTGTTTTGGCGCCAGCGTCAGCTAACTGCGCCTGCTGACGCCAGCGCGTCTGAATCAGCCAGTTCAGATGCCGCTCCGGCTGCGGTCGTCACCAGCACACCAGATCTTCAGGTTGCCGCAGAACACCCCTCAGAGACAACAGCGACTAAAGATCGCATCGAACCGCATTTCTGAGTCTCACGACCAGAGCCTGAGCAATGAAGCCGCTAATTTAGCGGCTTCTTGTTTTATTCAGCTTCCATCCAGTTTCAGCCGGTTAGTCTGCGGCCAAGTCAGTCGGACTTTTCGGAGAATACTATGAGCAAGATGATGATGATTGGGTCTATGTTAGGCGCTGCTGCTATTACCGCTTTAGGCGCAGTCGCCACCAATTACAACAGCCAGAAAGACAGTCAGCCACAATGGGTTGAAATAGTCGGCAGCAAAGCCCTGACCGAAACCAGCACTGAACCGCAACAACAATGCACCACCAAGAAAATCGCGAAAACCGCCCCGGTTGAAGACCAGCATGAAATTGCCGGTACTGTAATTGGTGCCGTGGTCGGCGGCGTGTTGGGCAATCAGGTTGGTGGCGGTTCAGGTAAAAAACTGGCAACAGTTGCTGGTGCAGCAGCCGGTGGTTATGCCGGTAAACAAGTCCAGGAAGACATGCAGCGCAAAGATGTCAGCTACCAGGAACAGCAAGTGTGTAAAACGGTGCAAAAAACCGTCGAAAAAACCATCGGTTATGAAGTGCGTTATCTGCACGATGGTGAGCTGAAAACCACACAGACCAGCCAGAAACCTACAGGCCGGATGTTATTGCAGGATGGCAAACTGATGGCGGTGGAACCGGTCAGTTCATAACAGTTTTGCAGTTCCCGGCAGCGCTCTGGTCATCAAAAGTTAGTTAATACTAAAGACCAAAGCGCTGCTTTTTCTTATTTCAGTTTCATCCGCAGCAATGTATTGTCTTTGACAATATGATGATGGTAAATCGCCGCTAAGGCATGAAAACCAATCAGCGCGTACCCGGCATCTGCCACTAATTCATGTAAGTCTTCAAAGCTGCCGGCGAGTTCCTCATTCGGCGCGATCAGTGCCGGCAATTCCAGACCCCAGAATGGGATCACTTTGCCTTCGGCAGATAAAATTAACCAACCCAGCACAGGCAGACCAATCAGCATGGCGTAAAGCGCCAGGTGCACCAACGCCGCCAGTTTGTGTTGCCAGACCGGCGGTTGTGGCTCAATCGCCGGATATGGCTGACGGCTACGGAACCAAATACGGGCGACCGTCAACAATAAGACGCTAAGGCCCAGCATATAGTGCACTGTTTTCATCAGCTCCCGTTCCGGGCTGCCACGCTCAAAACTACTGCGAAACTCCATCGTGACGTACACAGCAATGATCAGCAAAAAAGTTAACCAATGCAGTGCAATGGTTGGTAAAGAATAACGGGAATTACTCATAGATCCGCTCCGTAAAAGTGAAAAACAATTCCAGCATGCGCCAGTTAATTCACACTGACTTTGCGTTGGCGCAAAGCTGACTGAAAATGCAATCTGAAAATGCTACCTGATAAGACTGAAGGCTTTCTGAAGTCCGCTACCAACGACCAAAATACTGGTCAATCAGCAGCATCAGGTGATGATTTAACTCTTCGACCAGGGTGTCGGCGTCGGTCTGATAACTGCTGCATAAACGCTCCGCCTGAGCCTCACTCAACAGCCGGCCTCCCAGCGAAAACTGCAACTCCGGCAACGATTTATCAAAACGTGGCGTTAACACCCATTGCATAAATACCGGGGCATGGCTACTGACCAGCGGCTGGGCAAACTGACAAAATTCAGTAATATATTGCGCACCGTCTGGTCCCAGACAGCCTGGTTCCAGCCGGTAAATCGCTTCAACAACTGTTTTTTGCGTCATGCCCTTTCCTTATGTCACAGGGTTACTGCTGCTTAATTGTGGCAATAAACTGGTTCGAATCGGCAATAGCCAGGTTCATATCCTGCACCAGCCGGTCGACATCCTGCTGTAACACAGAAAATTCACCGGAGATAGCGCCCACCGCTTTCGCATTCAGATTATGTTTTAAATACAATACATTATCCTGCAATACCCGCAACACCGGCGGCATTTTACTCTCAGCACGACGCATCACTTTAACCAGCGCGTCAAACTGACGTTTGGTATCCAGCAGTTTTTGTTTGCTCTCGGCGCGCAGTTTTTTGTTCTGATATTGTTTTAACTCATCGTCCCATTCATTGAACAGATCAAAAGCTACCAGCTCGACTTTGTTGATGCGGGCACTCACTTCAGCCGCCGCCTTTTTGCTGTCTTCATATTGGCTGTTCAGTGCTTCATAACGGCCTTGTAAATCACCGCCATGAAACCCTATCAGCTGTGATAACTGGTCCAGCGCATCTTTAAATTCCTGCTGGCCTTCGATTTGCGCGTCCCGCGCTTCTTCCACCCGGTCAACCAGAATGTCGCGTTTGTGAATGCCGACCTTTTCCATCGCTGCATAATATGCTGTAGAACAACCGCTTAATGCCAGCAGCCCCGCCAGCAAAACCACTTTTTTTAACATTTACTCTTCCTCAGCGCCGCCATTGACCAGTTCAGCAATAGCAGCCAGTTTTTGCATCGTCAGCGCGTTTAAAGTTTTCTTCGGGTACTGACCTTTGTGATTACGCTCACCGGCACAAAGCCCGGTCAGCAGCTCCAACGCTTCATCCACAGTGCGCACGGTGTAAATATGGAACTGACCGGCCGCTACCGCCGAAATCACCTCCTGATGCAACACCAAATGCAATAAGTTGCTGGCCGGGATCACCACGCCCTGTTTACCGGTCAGGCCACGTGACTGACACAGCTTAAAAAAGCCTTCGATTTTTTCATTGACACCGCCAATCGCCTGCACCTGGCCATGCTGGTTGATAGAGCCTGTGATGGCCAGATCCTGCCGTAGCGGCACACCGCAGATGGCAGAAATCAGCGCCAGCACTTCGGCCAGGGAAGCACTGTCACCGTCGATCAGGCCATAAGACTGCTCCATCGCGATATTGGCCGACAGCGTCAGCGGGAATTGCTGGGCATACTTAGCGCCAAGGTAACCGGTCAGCAGCATCACGCCTTTGGAATGAATGGCTTTGCCGAGTTCGACTTCACGCTCAATATCGGTCACACCGCTGGAACCCGGATAAACAGTGGCGCTGATGCGCGCCGGCGTACCAAAAGCGGTATCGCCAATTTCCAGTACGGTCAGGCCATTGATTTTGCCGATGGCCCAGCCGTCTGAATCAATCAAAATCTGGCCTTCCTGAATATCTTCCAGGAAAGATTCGCTGATGCGGCCGGTGCGGTATTGTTTGCCAGCTAAAGCCTGCTGTACATGAGCACCACTAAGTTCGGTATCGCCGGCCTGATTGGCATAAAAACAGGCTTCACGTACCAGCTCCAGCACGTCGGCAAAACGGGCTGACAATTTCTTCTGATGTTCGGCCTGGCGGAAGCTGAACAACAACAGCTGCTTTAAACCACAGACAGTCAAAGGGCCGGCTTCGAGTTGCTGGATTTGGTCCTGTAACTGCAAAGACATGTATTTGATGGTCTGGTCGTTCAGTGGCAGATAATTTTCAAAATCGGCCAGCACGCGGAATAGTTCGTTAAATTCGTCGTCCACATCTTGCACCAGATAATACAAATCGCGCGAGCCGAGTAAGACGATTTTGACACTAAGCGGAATGGCTTTGGGCGTAATGATGGTCGAATTGGTGACGGCGTGTTCGCTTAAGGTATCAATCGACACTTCACCGGATTTCAGCGCCAGCTTCAGTGCATCCCACACTTGCGGCTGGGTCAGTAAGCGGTCGGCGTCAAGGATCAGATAACCGCCATTGGCTTTATGTAATGCACCGGCACGGATCATCCGGTAATTGGTGTACAAAGAGCCCTGCGCTGAGCTGTACTCCACCCGGCCGAAAATATTGCCATAGCTGGGATTGGCTTCAAACACGATTGGCGCGCCAGACATTGATTCATGATGCACCAGCACGTTCGGCACAAAGTCATTGATAAAAATACCGCGGATATCCAGCTCTTCGGCTTTGTCGCTTTCCAGCTCCTCCGGTAACAATTCCAGCACGGCTTTGACCAGCTCTGGCCGCATTTCGCGCAGATAACGCAAAATCCCCAGCTCAGTGGCGTAGTCATGCTCTAACTGTTTCAGCAGCGGTTTGATTGCCTGTTCAATGGTTTCGCGGCGCAGTGTACGCAAGTTCTCTGACAGCTCACGTTTCCACTGCGGCAGTTCCAGCAGCTGCTCGTTCAGAATAGTTTCGAGTTCACTGACCAGCTCGTAGAAGAACTGCCGTTTATCGTCGGCGAGGTTCGCAAACTCAGCATCATCCAGCGGTTTGCCGTCGACCACC
>CAMLNG010000228.1 GCA_946481195.1 uncultured Chromatiaceae bacterium | reverse complement strand
AAGATCAGCAAAGAGACCCTGCAGTTTGTTTAGTTGCGGTACAAATCCAGCAAATCAGTGAATATAAACTCAAAGCCGGTGAACAAAGTCTGCGTAAAATCATCCAGCAGGTACTGGCACAAATAAGCGGCCCCCAACTGCTGGATTCAACTGTACACACAGACGTCCTGTGGCTGTCGGTACGCCAGCCCGACGATAGCTGGTTGCAACAACTGCAACAAACACTACAGGGTGCGCAGCAACAATTGCCGGAGCAACCCGCGATGCGGATTTGGCAAGGACGACTCGATGTTTTACTGGGGGCTGAATGGCAGGAAGCTGACCTCAACGGCTTACGTGAACTGGTTTGGTATAGCTGGCAGCAACAGGCTGCCAGCCCCGGTCAGCTGCTGTATTTCAGTGTGAGCACAACACAACAGGCACCTTGCAGCTGGCAAGCTGAAAATCTGCGTCAGGATATCAACAATGCGCTGACGCTTGGACTACTGCAGTTGCAGGTGCGGCCTCTGCAGCCTTAGGGGCTGTTAACGCAATAATGCGGCCGGAAGCTGATATTCCCGCTGACCTTTGCCCGGCAATTCAAACGCCAGCCGCACGGCCTGTAACGCCAGGCCAGCAGCGTCCTGATTGCCCTGACCATATTGCGGATCACCCATCACCGGATGACCAATCGCCGCGAAATGCCGCCGGATCTGATGTTTACGCCCGCTGATCAGGGCCACATCTAACACTGTGCGGGCCGGTTCCTGCAAAATCGCTGCCTGCGAAAACCGCGTACAACTGGCTTTGCCATCCAGCGGTAAATTAATTTCCCCCTGCTTTATTAACTCTGCCGACAGCGTCCCAAGGACAGTAATACGGTAGGTTTTGCTGATGCGCTGCTGCTGGATCAACTGGCTTAAAGTGGCAGCCATCGTTTTGTGATGCGCAATCAGCACCAGTCCGCTGGCTTCCCGGTCCAGCCGGTGTAACAAAAATACCGGCCGCTGACTGGCAAAATGTTGCTCGACCTGCCGTAACAGCGCCAGATGGTCGCCCCATTCATTGCCCTGTGACAACAAACCTGCCGGTTTAAACCAGACGCTGTATGTCCGTTCGTCAGCAAGCAATGCCGGCTCCGGCGCCTTGCGCTGCAGAATATCCTCATCATAATGCAGCTCCAGCACAGTACCACTGCTCACTTCTGTCTGCGCCCGGCGCAGTCTTTTGTGCTGTTTGCCCTGTACCAGCTGCACTGCGCCTTTATTCATTGCATCTTTTAGCCGGCCTTTTGATAGTTCAGGACAAGCCTGTACTAACAAATCGATGGCCTGACCGGCAGCAGTCACCGGAATACGTCGGGTTATTTTCATATGTAATTCAGCTTTTTAACAAAAATTCAGCGGCGCTGCAGCAGTTCAGCCGGGATTCAGAGCCTTGGGCCGAGGATCATACCAAAGCCCCCGGAGAATCAGCTATGAAAAACCGCCTGTTTGCCTGTTTAATCGCATTATCCTGTTACCAGTTATCAGCCAGTGAACTGACTGAGCAACCATTCCCAACCCGCGAAATGCACCTGGACGCCAGCGTTGCCGCAGCCAATACCGATGCGGCGACAGCTCCCGCGGCAATCACACTGAATCAAGACTTCTCCAGCAGCAGCTGGTTTGATTCAGTCGACTTAACGTTACGGCAAGATCGCGATGGCGACCGGTTCTACAGTCAGCTTTATGTCCGCTTTGATGCTCAGACGCAATATACTGAGCAACCGGTTTACGCTGTTTATAGCCTGATTGGCGCTGGTCTGAACCGGGTCTTTCATACCAGCAGCATTTTCACGCTCTATGGCAGTAGCCGCTCCGACTGGTTTGCGATCGAAGCCGATATGCGCGATTTACCCCGCGGCTATTACAAACTGAAAATCGAACTACGCGACGCCCGCAGTGGCGTGAAATTAGCCGAAATATCCGGCTATGAAGCCGCGGCGCTGAATAATCTGGCATTGGAAGATGGCAGTGCCGACACGCCTGTCAGCGTCATCGTGCATGAAAGTTCCGGGGGCAGTCTTGGCTTTTTCTGGCCAATCGCATTAAGCTGGCTCTATCTGAAACGCCGGAATAGCCGCCAGTGAAAAGTGCCTTGTGTTTGATATTGCTGTTAGGCTGCAGTGCCGCATCCGCTGAGATGCAGCTGCAGCGTGTCACAGAAGGGCAGACCACAGAATTTATCTATCAGCTGAACGCCAGTTCAACTTTACGTTTCCGGCTCGATAATAAGCTGCTCAATCAATATCGCGGCATGCGTCGTTATATGCCACATATGGCAGATCAGGCCGTCAGACACGCTTTACTGCGCAAGGCAGCGGCGCTGCAGCATAACGGTGTCCGGATCCAATTCTCACCGCCAAACCTGCCGTTGCAGTACAGCGTTCAGGCCGCTGAAACCGGCAAAGCGCAACAAATGATGGCAACACTGGCTGCCGAACAAAGCAAAGCGCTGAATGACTATCTGGCAAAAGGCTATTATTACCTGCTGGACGACCCGGTCAAAGGCAAGGGTGTGATCCCGGACCACCTATTGTTTATGCAAGATGCGCTCGGGCAACTGCAACCTGTTGCCGACGCTTTTATTGCCAATTATGGTAAAAACAACATCCGGCAGATTGCCGCTCAGCTGACATCCTGGATCCAGCAAATCCCCTACCGTGACCTCGACAACCGCCTCGAGTCCAATGGTAATGGTTATGCCCCGCCGGTCCAGTTAATTTTTGATCATAGTGGTGACTGCGACAGCAAAGCCGTGTTGTGGGCCACTGTCATGCGGCTGATTTTCCCGACACTGATGATTAAGATTATTTATCTGCCGAACCATGCAGTGATTGCAGCGCAGGTGCCGGCAACTGAGACCGAACTCGTCATTGATTTTGCTGACTCGTCGTTGTTGCTGATTGACCCCACCGGCCCTGCCCCGCTCAAGCTTGGGCAGGTCGGTGACGAATATCAGCCAGCCTTAAAAAGTAAGCAGTTTAGTCAGCGGACTTTTCCAACCCTCGATCCCTGAGTTGTTCTGTTTGTTTAAACACAGCATCCCATTCCACCGGCACATGACGCACGCCCTGCACGTCGCCCCGTTCTAATCGGGCGATATGGATCAATAGCCGGGCAAAAGGGCGTAACACTTTGCGTTTGAACCGGGTCAGCATATACAGATACAACAACCACAGCGGTACAAAATACAAGGCAACTTCAGTGGCAAAACGCCACAACTCAGCTCTGGTATCAATGGTACTGTCGGGCTGAATGTGTAAAGCAAAGGGTAAAGCCTCTAAGTGTTGCAGGCTGTCGTTTTGATCTGAACCGTTATAACTGCTGCTGTCAGCCAGCTGACCATCCTGAGTGGCAAGCAATACTTTGCCAACCTTATCCATCAGCATCAGCGTTGCACCATATTGTGTTACTTTGACCTGCTGTAACATCGACAACAAATCAATCTCGAGCAGCAAATGCCCAACCAGATTTTTTTCCTGCCGGATTGGAATATGCAAGGCATAACGCTGTTTCAACTCGTCGAGCACCAGCAAATTCGCGGCATTACTATTGAGTTGTAAGTGCGCCATCGCGTCGATTTGCCGGGCGGCGATAGTAGCGAGCTCCACAGAGCGGGCGTCTGCATCAGTAAAATGCACCCACTGCTGGCCTTCAGAAATATAAGAAATATTCAGCAGATAACGGCTGGTTTTCAGCTGCTGCCGGAACCAGGGTTCCAACTGGTTCAGCATGGCGATTTCGTCAGCCGACAAGGCTTTGGCACTGGCATTTTGTTCCGCGACCTGCAGCGCTGTTTGTTGACCATTCAGTTCAGTTGTCGCAACTGCCGGCTGATGCAACAACTGACTGGCTTCAGTCTGCAGCACTGAAGCGACGTGCAACAGTGGTAACAATTGATGGTCAAAATCGGCAGTTGCCGCGTTTAGCTGCGCCTGACGCAGATCCAGCCGGTCGGACAATGCCACCAGATAATCCAGCAAAGCCATAGCAAGTGACAACAGCAGCAACAAAGCAAAACTGTTACGACGCAGACGTTTTTGTTCATTTAACAGCGGGTTGCTAATTTTCATCCGTATCTAATCTTTCTGAAAGTTGAAATAATCTTTGGCTCAGCACAGTCGGTCCCTGATTGAAAGTCCAGACCAGCTGCTCGTCTTCGTCAGCGTCCAGCATAACTTGCTGAGCGGTGTACCAAAGTAATGGTCGTTGTTGCAACTGTGATTGCCAACGCGCGCGGTTTTCCAGCTGCAACATCAATAACGCGTTAGCAGGTATCTGCTGTGCAGTGAGCAAAACCGGTGCAAAACCCAGTGCTGTCAATTGTTGCTGCAGTAACCAATCCTCAATCGGATCATTAGATTCAAACCATACCTGCTGCGCTGTTGGTCTTAGCACCACAGCGTCTTGCGCCTGCAGCGCTTGTTGTAATGCCAGGCTTAACACAGGCTTGCTGATCAGTCGAAGCTGAAATTGCTGCTGTAAATCAAACCACTGTTCCGGATCACGCACCAGAACCAACAAAGACAGTTGGGGGAAATAGCGCCTGACGACCTGAAATACCTGTGCAGCGATATGCAAATCCACGTTGATAAAACTTTCATCGAGGATCAGATAATCCAAACGGGCATCAGTTTGCGCACTGCACCACTGCATGAACTGCGCGGCATCGTCCAACGGCATCAGCGCCAAGCCGGTTTGTTTTAGCATCCGCCGGTACAATTGCTGAGCATCCCCTGCCGGACACAACAACAGCGCGGCACCGTCGATCAGTTGCAGCTCAGGCTCAGCCACGGCAGGTGCCCAAATTTGTAGCGGCACCGTCAACAATAATTTATTGCCACTGAACTGCGGTTGGGCCGCACTTAAATGGCCGCCCGCCGCTTGTAAAGCGCGCAGCGGTTCGGGCCAGCTTGAAGTATCAGGCCCGGGTTGAAGCATACTCAGCCACTGTCCGGGGGAGACCGTTTCGCCGTCATCGGAGATCTCCAGCTGCAACTGCTCAGCAGTAGTCAGCAAGGTTTTCACCAAAACTGTGCTGACATCATGTTGCTGCGTCCTGAAGTGAATCACCCATTCCAGTGCCGCACGTAACGCGTGCATATCCAGAGCAGCCCAGGCCGGTACATCCGACGCCAGGTCAAACAAAACTGCTTTTGCCGGTAGCTGTTGCTGTAGCTTACTTAACCAGATGCCCAGCTGCAGACGCAACTGGCAGCCCACAGGCCCATTTTTTTCCGCTGGCTGTTGTTGCAACCAGCAGGCCGACGCCGCGCGTAGCACCGGATCAGGATCGGACTGCGTCATCCAGGCCTGCAGCAATTGTGTTGCCGCAGACAAAGGCGCCTGCGCCTTGGTCGCTACCGGCGTGGCAGCTAAGAATGGCTCAGCAACAGCTGTTATTGCTTCATCACTATTTACCATATCCGGCGTTGTGACGTCCTCAGCTGTCGTAACAACTGCAGGTAGCGCTGGTTCCGGCGCTGACAGGGAAGTCATCAGCGGTTCCTGCACACGCACCCCACGCTGGATTAACCAAAACAACAATAACAGTACGGCGCTGAGCGCTGATAATCCAGCTAACAAATATTGCCGCAGTTGTTTACGCTGTTGCTGCAACGAGGATAAATCCCGCTCGGCGACCAAATATGCCTGCCAGCTGTCCGACCAGCGCCAACTGGCAACACTGGGTCTGCCGAGGTAATTCGGCACAAACAGAGCTGTCTGGCCCTGTTTGGTCGTCGTCATAGCTTGTGCAAGCGGCGTCGCAGGCCAGGCCATACTGCCGTCATAACGCTGATGACTGCGGGTCAAATCTTCCGGCGGCCGTTTTAACTGAAATTTCAGGCTTTGATCATCGCGCAAATCTGACAGACCAAAACGCGCCAGCAATGTCTGTTGATAACGGCTTGGAGACACCAGCTGCGCAGTCGCTGACACCAACAAAACCTCGCCGGCGGCCTGCTGTTGCGCCTTCAGCAGCTTTTGTTTCAACGCAGCTAAATCAAACCAGAACAACAGATGTTGTGAATTTAACTCCAGATGTACGGGCGCCACCCATTGTGACGGTAATACCATCGGCGTCAGGAACTGATGATTGCTGCTGAAATCAGTATTCGTGATCGCAAACAGCTGACCGGCGACCGTGTTACTCAGCCGTACCGCCCTGCCGCTTTCATCAAGCAAAGCGTAACCGAGTAAGGCATCTGGCCAGGGCGCATGCTGGATTTTGTCATCCAGTTCCTGCCAGGGCTCGTACATGACATTGTCGGTGGACGGCGGCGTCATTTTCGCCAGATCAGCACGCAAATAATCCAGGTGCAGCCGGTAATTGCGTTGCCAGTCTTCCAGCAATACTTCGCTGCGTTCCAGTTGCAGACTTAACTGA
>CAMLNG010000227.1 GCA_946481195.1 uncultured Chromatiaceae bacterium | reverse complement strand
GTTGCTGGTCGGCTTGATTTATCTAGGCTGCAGCGCGCTGCTCTGGGCTTTAGCGGCGCCCGGTGAATCGCTGACTATGGCGCAGGCCTTTGACCGGCTTTGCGGCGGTTATGGCCAATGGGTCATTGGCATCCTTGGTCTATGCAGCGGCCTGGCGACGGTCAATGTCTACACCGCCAGCGTGGCCCGGCTGACCTGGAGTTTCAGTCAGCAAGGCGTGTTACCAGCCTGGTTTCAGCCGCTGAACCGACAGCAGGTGCCAGAGCGGGCTCTGTATTTGATCATCGGCCTGATGGCGCTGGTGATCCTGGGGTCGTCGCCTTTTAGTCAGCAGCTGGAAGCCTTGATTGGCTGGGTCAATGGTGTGTTTGCGGTGATTTACCTGATGTCGATGCTGGCGGCATTTAAGTTATTGCCGGCGCGTTTCCGGCTGACGGCTGCTATCAGCGCACTGCTGTGTTTGGGATTGATGGCAACACTAGGCACATTGTTGTGGTATGCCCTGCTGATTATTCTGTTGAGTACCCCGTTATTGTGGTGGCAACTGCAGCGAAAACCCACAGCAATTGCTGCAAAATGAAACAAAATACACACAAACATACATATAAATTTATCTCATTCATTTTCTGTTTATATTTCTTTTGGTAGTTTCCGCCACGGGCCGCGTGCTGCGGCTATGCCAATTACACAGATCATGAAGGGAATTACCATGTTCAAACCAATCGTACTTACTTCGTTGTTACTGACTGCCGCAGCTCAGGCTGCTGACACCGGCGCTTATGCCGGTATTGCTTTACATCGCCCAACCATCGAATTGGACGCAGGTCCGGTTGATGTAAACTGGAATCTGAGCAGCTTCAGCGTATTAGGCGGTTACCAGTTCCATCAGAATTTTGCTCTGGAAGGCCGGGTCGCCATCGGTGCGAATGATGACAAAGTGGGTGTGCAGGGCAATAGCCTGACCGTCGGCATCGATCGCAGTTATGCCCTGTTTGCCAAAGCCAGCTACCCTGTGACTGAAGGTGTGGCAGTGTATGGTCTGGCCGGTTATGACTACACCAAATTTAATGCTGACGCTGTGGTCGACGGTGACATAGAAAACGCCGACAGCAGCGAAAATGGCCTGGCTTATGGCGTCGGTGTGCAATACGCCGTCAACGATAAGCTGGATCTGGCGCTGGAATATCTGGTGCGTCCGGATATCGAAGATGAAGAATTAAAAGCCAGCAACCGGGGTTTTGGTCTGACTGCGACCTTTAAATTCTAAGCGATTGGCTTGCTGATAAAACCGCCTTCGGGCGGTTTTTGCTTTTGGTAAATATTGGATTTTTGCATTGTGTCTGCTGTTTTTTTGCTCTAGTTTGGCTGGAGCACCATTCTGCTTATCGCTGCTGCCGCTTTATTAAACTATATGGTGCTCTGGGACGGCAGTACTTGCCGCAGTCTCTTTGTGCTGAACATTTCAATAAGGGAATACCATGAAAACGATCACTTATCCGCTGCTGGCGTTAAGCGCGGCGTTATTGCTGGCGTGCGGCAAAGCGCCGGAAGCTCCGGCCAGCACCCCGGCCACTGCAGCTGCTGCACCAGCTAAATTAACTCAGTACACACCTGAACAATTTTATGCCACCAAGTCATACATCGGTAATGACATCAATGCCACTGGCGACGCGATGCTGGTCGCTTCAGATGAAACCGGGGTCTTTAACTTGTACAAAGTCAGCATGGATGGCAAAAGCTGGCAGGCGCTGACGCAATCTACCACCGACGCGATGATGCCGGTCAGCTGGTTTCCACAGGACGATAGGGTGCTCTACAGCGCCGACCAGGGCGGTAACGAGCTTGATCATCTATATGTACGTGAAATGGATGGCACAGTGAAAGACCTGACGCCAGGCGACAAACTCAAAGCCATGTTTGTCGACTGGGCCGCCGACGGTAGTTTTTATGTGCTGACCAATGAGCGCGACGCCAAGTTTTTTGACCTGTACAAATATGACGGTAAAAGCTATCAGCGCACGCTGGTGTACCAGAACGATGCCGGTTATGACGTGGCCGGCATTAGCCCGGATGGCCGTTACCTCGCCGCAATAAAAACGCGCACCAATGCTGACAATAACGTGCATTTAATTGATATCTCTGCAGAAAAACCAACGGAGACGCTGGTGACACCGCATCAGGGCAATATCACGCACCAGGTGTACAGCTTCAGTCGCGACAGCAAAACGCTGATTTTTGGCACCGACGAGCAGTCCGAATTCAGTCAGGCGATGGCGTTTGATATTGCGGCCGGTAAAGCCTCCTTGTTCAGCAAAGCCGACTGGGACATCATGTATATCGGCTTTAGCAAAGACAATAAATTCCGCGTTGAAGGCGTCAATGCTGATGCGGCGACCAAAGTGACCATCGTTGACCAGCAAAGCGGTCAGCCGCTGACGCTGCCGGCATTACCGGCCGGTGATTTGCGTAGTGTCGAGTTTTCAGATGATGGTAAAACCCTGAGTTTTTATTTAAATGCCGACAACAGCCCGTCGAATCTGTATGTCTGGGCTGTTGGCAGTCCTAAAGCCGAACGCTTAACCCAGGCACTGGACAAAGCCATCGATGAATCGGTGCTGGTGGTAAGTTCTGTGGTGCGTTTTCCAAGCTTTGACGGCCTGCAAATTCCGGCGCTGCTGTACAAACCGAAACAAGCCAGCGGCACTACTCAGGTACCTGCACTGCTGTGGATCCACGGCGGGCCTGGCGGGCAGTCACGCACCGGTTACAGCGCATCTATTCAACATCTGGTGAATCAGGGGTATGCAGTGTTGGCGGTAAATAACCGCGGCAGCAGCGGTTACGGCAAAACCTTTTTCCACCTCGATGATTTAAAGCATGGTGAACACGACCTGCAGGACATCGTGTACGGTAAAAAGTATCTGCAGTCGCTGGACTGGATTGCCGACGATCGCATCGGAGTGATGGGCGGCAGTTATGGCGGCTATCTGACGATGGCGGCGATGGCCTTCACCGACGAGTTTAAAGTTGGTATCAATATTTTTGGCGTGACCAACTGGGTGCGCACGCTGGAGAGCATTCCGCCCTGGTGGGAATCGTTCCGCGAATCTCTGTACGCCGAACTTGGCGATCCAACTAAAGATGGCGAACGCTTACGCCGCATTTCACCGGTGTTCCACGGCGACAAAGTGAAAAAGCCGGTGCTGGTGGTACAGGGCGCGAATGACCCACGGGTATTGCAGGTGGAAAGTGATGAAATGGTCGCCGCGATCAAGAAAAACGGTGTACCGGTCGAGTATGTGTTGTTCCCGGATGAAGGCCATGGTTTTGTCAAAAAAGCCAACCGCATCAGTGCGCAGCAAGCCTATCTGAAGTTTTTACAAACATATTTGTAACCGTGACTCAGAAATAAAAACAGCGCCAGAAGGCGCTGTTTTTTTGATGTACCATGCGGAATAGCTTTTGTTGTTACGGCAGGCTGGTCACCAGTTTTAGCCCCAGCAGCCCCATCACAGCGCCGGCAGTACGGTCAATGCCGGTTTTAAATTTCAGATAGGTTTGGCGCGGTGCTTCTGCCGATAATAAATACGCCACCAGAATATACCAACCACCGTCGATCAGCAGAGCCAGCAGTGGTAAAACAACATAAAACCACAGCGGAATAGTGGCCGGTAATAAAGCAGAAAACACACTGGCAAACACGATGGCGGTTTTGGGATTGCTGAGCTGCGTCAGCAAACCACCTAAAAAGGCCCGGCGCAGGCTAATCATGGCGACCGGGCTGTCAGTCTGCACCTGTAATGGTGCTCTGGCGCCGCGAAAAATCAGATAGCCCAGATAGAGCAGATACAAACCACCGGCCACTTTTAATGCCCAAAACGCCATCGGTACCGCGGTCAGCACTGCATGCACGCCTAACAAGGCTAAAACGGCAAAAGTGCCGGCGCCAAGCCCCATGCCGCAGGCTGTTGCCAGACCGTGCCGGCGCGATAGCGCGATGGCATTACGTGCCACCACGATAAAACTTGGGCCCGGGCTCACGGCCCCGACCGCTAAGGCACTGGCAATTGCCAGTGCAGACCAGATCGCATCCATTGGGGAGTCCTTAAAAACTTAGGTTGGGTAAAGCAGAAAACATAAATTACCCCGCGCTGTGGTGGGCTGCAAGCAACCATTCAACGATTGCCGCTTGAAATTGCCGCAGCGCGCGCCCATGTCTGAGCAACAGGCATCGGGCCTTCCAAGGGGATACAGATGATTTACCAACTGACAGTGCCACAATTTCACAAAATGCTGGATAACCTCAGCGCCATTTTGCAAAAAGCGGCAGCTTTTGCCGACAGTAAAAAATTTGATGTAACAGTACTGCTGAACAGCCGGTTGGCACCGGACCAGTTTGCGCTGATCCGTCAGGTGCAGATCGCCTGTGATACTGCCAAAATCGGCGTTGCCCGTTTAACCGGCACTGTCGATCAGGCCCCCAAACATGCTGACGACGAAGCCACGCTGGAACAGTTACAGCAGCGTATTCGTGAAACACAGGCCTATCTGGCGACTTTCAGCGCCGCTGATTTTGCCAATGCTGCGACCCAGGTCATCACGCAACCACGCTGGGAAGGTAAAACGCTGACTGGTGAAGAATTCCTGATCCAGCACATGCTGCCGAATTTCTATTTCCACATCACAACTGCTTACGCCATTCTGCGCCACAATGGTGTTGATGTCGGTAAAAAAGACTATCTGGGCCCGATGCCGTATCGCGCGGCCTGATCCAGCGTGCCCATAGTTTGAACCCGGTGCGGCCTGTGTTGGTCGCACCGGGTTTTTCTGTCCTTGCGCCCTGCCGCGCTGGCGTTTTAGCATAGCGACCTCACTCTGGAGTTGTTATGTCTTCATCTGCCGTAGCCGTGCGTTATGCCCATCCACAGGCTGTGTTGTGGGTCATCTGCCTGATTGGGCTGATCTCAGTCGCCGGTATCGCTTTACCCTATCCTATCCTGGCACCGTTGTTTGCAGCGACGGCACAAAATGATTTCAATCACTGGCTCGGGATAGCGCCGCAAATTCTGCTGGGGATTGCGCTGGCGGCTAATCCGCTGGGCATGTTATTTGGCAGTGCGACGCTTGGCGCTTTGTCTGACCATTATGGCCGGCGCCGGATCCTGGCAGTGTCGCTGGCGTTAGCTGTTGCCGGATATTTAGGCTCAGCCTGGGCGCTGTCGGTACAATGGTATCCTGGTTTTGTGTTATTTCGTTTCCTGACTGGTTTATGCGAAGGCTCAGTCAGTATTTGCCGGGCAATCGCTGCCGATTTGCATCCGCAGATCGAGCGGACAGTGGCCATCAGCTGGATGAACAGCGCTTTGTATGCAGCGTGGCTGGTGGGGCCTTTGTTGGGCGGACTGACGATGCATCTGGGCGCACATGTGCCCTTTTTGATTGCGGCTGCGGCCATGGTTCCTTGTTTATTGTTGTTGTATTTCTTATTGCCGCCGGATTTAGCGCTGACGCAACATCAACCGTTCTGGCAACAATTGCGCCAGCATAATTCGCTGAACTTAATCCGCGAGCCGCTGTTAAAACTCGTGGTCGCCGCGCAGTTGTTGTACACCATTGGCCTGAATGCATTTTATGAATATTACCCGCTGTGGTTAGTCGAGCAGCAACAATTCAGCGGGCTGCAGATTGGATTAATCACGGCGGCGTTGTGCGCGGTGATGACTGCTGTCAGCGCTATCGGGATGGCAAGACTGGGTTCGCGGCTTCCTGCCTTGCGGGGAGCCAAAATCGCAGCTGCAACTGTCGCACTGATGTTGTTCCTGTTGCCTTTTACCGGTGGTCAGCTGGCCTGGGTCTGGTTGGTGCTTTGTGGTGTGCCCAACGCTATGTTCAGCGCCTGGTTTCAGGTCTATTGCACTGAACATTTTGGCGCTTTAGGGCTTGGCCGGGTGATGGGTTTACTGACCTTATTGATGTGTACCGGCAACGTCTTGATTGCGTTGGCCGGCGGTGTCATTGCGCTGTTGGGTGCCAGTTGGATCCTCTGGACCGGTGCAGTATTTATCGCATTGGCGGGTTTAATGCTGGTACGGGAAGAGCGGCGTCAGCCTGCTGCCTGATCTGGCATTGCCAGTACTATTTATCGTGTTCAGCTTCGCGTTTCATCAACAAGATGGTCAGGTAGATTTTGGTCGGCAAAGACAGAATAAGCCCCAGCGCACAACACAGGCCAATCAGGATAATGCCCTGCACGCCCATGGTTTCATGCAGTTTTAACCCTGACCAAAGATAATGCCCCAGCACCAATAAACTGATGCCACACAACATCACAATCTTCAGCAACCGCAGAGTTTGACGCTCAGTCATCGCAAATCTCCTATCAGACATGTCTAATGTAGGCCCTTTCAGCTAAGGTTGAATTGAT
>CAMLNG010000226.1 GCA_946481195.1 uncultured Chromatiaceae bacterium | reverse complement strand
AGTTTGACCGCTACGGCACATTTATTCATTTTATTGTGCGACATAAGCTTCTCCCATTCCTGTTTTTCTTCGTGTGCGATGAATTTTTATTTGTCCTGCAATGACAACGCTGTCATTAAATCTCAACATACACAAATTATTTTTACTTTGCAAACCCCATCCGCTGATTTTTTAGACTGATTTTGTCGCTAGAGACAAGGCCTCAGTTATGGCTGATTTTAGACCAGGACAGCTGTGTTTTCAGGCTCTTACAACCCTGCATCACTATAACAACATGTATTTATTCATCTTTTTTAATTAAGAAAAATATCAGCCACACTTCTGCTCATTTTTTGATAAATAAACAATTGCTGTTTTGGCCAAAACGTTGTATCCCTTAGTTCAATAATTCTTACAAAATGACTACCGCTGTCATTACCTGCCTGAGGCAGGTCGTTTTCAGCTTGTTCGGTCGATACCGGACAGGCCTGCTGACAGCGGCTTATTTGCCTGGAAGCGCTATGAAAGTAACCATTAATGACGTCGCTGAGCTGGCCGGAGTGTCGATCAAGACGGTGTCACGGGTGATGAACAACGAACCTTCGGTGAAAAAGGCCACACTGGAGAAAGTCACGGCCGCTATCGCCCAGCTGAATTATCAGCCGAATGCCGCCGCCCGTAACTTGGCCAGTACCCGTTCTTACACCATCGGTTATGTTTACGACAACCCTAACGCCTATTATGTGATTGATATGCAAAAGGGTTTATTGGATACCTGCCGCAAGCACGGTTACGAACTGCTGATCCATCCGACCAACGCCAAATCCGCCAACATAGTGCAGGAAGTGATAGATGTAGTGCAGCATTCCCGCCTTGCCGGTTTGGTGCTGACCCCACCTTTCTCTGAAATGCCGGAAATTGCCGAAGCGTTGGAACGGATTGAAGTCGACTTCGTCCGGATCATTTCTGGTTCAACACCGTCGCCGAAACTGACCAACTGTGTGTTGATTGACGACTTTACAGCCGCCTTTAAAATTACCAATCATTTGCTGGAACTGGGTCATACCGACATCGCATTTTTATGTGGTGACGAAGAACACAGCTCCAGCGGTGAACGGTTGGCCGGTTTTCAGGCCGCCCTGACCAAACGGGGTATTCAGGCCAATCCGAAGTTCGTGGTCCCCGGGAGTTATTCGTTTGAATCCGGCGTCAAAGGCGCCAAACATCTGCTGGCAATGGCACATAAACCGACGGCTATTTTCGCCTGTAACGACGAAATTGCCGCGGGCGCTTTATTCAGCGCCAGACTGAGTCATGTCGAGATCCCGCAGCAGCTGTCGATAGTTGGCTTTGAAAACAGCCCGTTCTCCCGCCAGACCTGGCCACCGCTGACCACAGCCAATCAGCCCAACTGTACTATTGCCGCACAGGCCGCTGAACTGTTGTTCCGCCACACCAGACCCGGTAATTCCCGCAGCGCTGTCGAGCAACAGCCGGTGTTTATCCCGGAGTTGCTGGTGCGCGAGTCCACCGCGCCGCTACAGCGCTGAGGTCTGTAAATAAAGTTCGGCCAATAAAAAAGGAGCCAAGTTGGCTCCTTTTTCAATTCCGGCATCCTGCAGTTAAGGCGCTACAGCCTGCATCATCAGGGCTGACAAGTAACCACCGTAAGTGCCCAGGGCATAACCCAGCACTGCCAGTAAAACACCTACCGGTGCTAACGCCGGGTGGAATGCCGCAGCCACCACTGGTGCAGAAGCAGCACCGCCAATGTTAGCCTGACTACCCACCGCCATGTAAAACACCGGCGCTTTCAGTAACTTCATCATGCCGAGTAATAACAGCGCATGGATGGAGATCCACACCAGGCCAACCAGGAACATCACCGGGTAGTCCACAATCGCAGTGACATCCATATGCATACCGATAGTTGCGACCAGAATGTACACCATCACAGAACCGACTTTAGAAGCACCGGTCGCTTCGAGATGGCGCAGTTTAGTGCCGGATAACAACAAACCAAAAGTCGTCGCCAACACCACAATCCAGAAAAAAGTGCTGGTCAGGCTGTACATCGCCAGTTCCGGCGCATGTTGTTCAATCCAGGGGGCAATAATATTGGCCAGCCAGTGCGACAGGCCAGCCACACCAAAGCCAACGGCAATAATCATCATCAGATCATTGGTAGACGGATTACGCGAATTTTCTGCCTGATACTGCTCAATTTTACCTTTTAAATGTTCCAGAGCCCGGGTGTCCGCGCCATTGGCTTTATCCAGGCGCGCGGCATTGGCTGCCATCCACAACAATACGGCAGTCCAGATATTGGCCACTAATACGTCGACTGTGATCATCACCGAGAAGATCTCACCACTTGGTTGAAACACTTCTTTCATTGCAGCCTGATTGGCACTGCCGCCGATCCAGCTGCCGGCGATGGTCGACATGCCACGCCATGCCGCATCAGCGCCTTCGCCACCAAGCTGTTCCGGGAAAAAATGCCCGACACTGGCCAGCGCTATTGGTCCGCCTAACACCACACCCACAGTCCCGGTTAAAAAAAGCACCAGTGCTTTTGGCCCTAACCCCAGAATGGCACGAAAATCAACGCTCAACGTCAGCAACACCAGACAGACCGGCAACAGATAACGCGATGCCATTTGATACAACTGCGAATGTTCGCCGTCGATAATGCCAAAGCTGTTAAATAACGACGGGATGAAATAGCACAACAATACCGACGGGACATAACGATAGAATTTTTGCCAAAAAGGACTGGCGCTGTGGCTGGTATGAAACACAAAGCCCAAAATAAGCGCCAACAGGCCGAGCACGACGGCGTCGTTAGTGATCAATGCGGTTGAAGTCTGCATGCAGAATTCCTTACGTGACAGGTCTACAGAATGAAGTGCAACTGAGCAGGAGTTTTTCCGATTTAACGCAAAACAATGGCACAACACATTGTTATCAAGAGTTTTTTACGGTCTAAACTGCGTTTGAAGCACAAGATAATTTTTTTATTATGTGCCGAAACATAGCATAGATATGGGTTCTGGCAAAGTCTTGTGCGGTTTTCTGCGCGCTCAGCGCTATGAATGCCTGTGTCTGAATTTCTTAGCTATTTAGCTCTGGCTTCAACACTTGGTCGGCCGCAGTTAATTGCACTGCTGTTGTTATTTTCACCGACGGCTGCCAACCATTTAGCGGTATAGCACTAAAGTACCGTTTACCGTCTGGCGGCAAACTCCTACCCTGCAGCAAAGCACACAATAACAGCAGAGGGTGTTATGCGGGTATTGATTACAGGCGGCAGCGGCGGTATTGGATTTGCGGTGGCACAGGCCTATGCCGCACAGGGCGACGAAGTGATCCTGGCCGATATCAATCTGGCAGTCGCCGAACAAAAAGCAGCGGAGCTGGTCGCCACAGGGGCCAAAGCCAGCGCTTTGCTGCTGGATTTGACTTCTCAGGACAGTATTGAGCAGGCGGCCAAGGCCGCAGGCCAGGTGGACGTGTTGGTCAACAACGCTGGTATCCAGCATGTTGCACGTTTAGAAGAGTTTCCGGAACACAAATGGCAACAGCTATTACAGGTGATGCTGACCGGCCCGGCGATGCTGAGTAAAGCACTGTTACCCGGTATGCGCAGCCGTGGTTTTGGCCGCATTGTGAATATTGGCTCTATTCATGCCTTAGTGGCCTCACCTTTTAAGTCGGCTTATGTCGCGGCCAAACACGGTTTGCTTGGCTTTAGCAAAGTAGTGGCGCTCGAAAACGCCGACATCGATTTTACTATCAACACCATCTGCCCGGCTTATGTACGCACCCCGCTGGTCGACGCGCAAATTGCTGCACAGTGCAAAGAGCATCAGCTCAGCGAAAGCGAAGTCATTGAGAAAATCATGCTGGCGCCGATGCCACAAAAAGCCTTTATTGGTGTCGATGAAATTGCCGCCACGGCGATATTCCTGACCACAGCACCAGCCCGCCATATCACAGCGCAAACCTTGGTGCTCGATGGTGGCTGGACTGCGCGTTAAGGCGCTTTCCAGCACAGAAAAACTGAGGCACAATCAAAGGCTTCGCGGTGACTGCGGTAAATTCTGAAATGATTCTGAGTCAGGGCAGCATTGGCATTGGCAGCATAGCCGTGCTGTCGCTGCTTTATCTGGTAGTCCTCTACAGCGTGGGCTTACTGGGCCGGCGCCTGACTGGCCGCCATCCGCTCGCTCCCTGGGTTTTCAGTTTTGCCCTGGCCATCTACTGTACCAGCTGGGCCTTTTACGGCGTCACCGCGCAGGCAGCGGTCAATGGCTGGTGGATCCCGCCGACCTATATCGGTTCTTTGTTGTTGTTCTGGTTCGCTTTTGGCCTCATCAGCCGCATCGCTATTGTCTGCCGGCGTTTGCGCATCACATCAGTCGCCGACTTTATTGCCACCCGCTACGGCCATTCGCGTTTATTAGCCGTGATCACCACGCTGATCGTGCTGATGGCGGTGATTCCTTATATCGCCTTGCAGTTGCAGGCGGTGTCGACCAGCATCAACGCGCTGGTCGGCAGCAGCAGCGGCGGGCATTGGTACCAGGATACCGGGCTTTATGTCAGTTTATGGCTGGCGATTTTTGCCATGTTATTTGTTGGCCGCAGCGCCAAAGCGCACCAACCCAATCCGGGCCTGATGACGGCTATCGCCTTTGAATCGCTGGTGAAATTGCTGGCGCTGCTGGCGGTCGGCTTTTTTGTCGTTTTTGGTTTGTTTGATGGTTTTAGCGATATTTTTGCCAAGGCCGCCGTCTCGGCGGAAGTCAAACAGCTACAAAGTCAGGGCGCGCCCTGGTCGGTATATTGGATCCACGTTTTACTCGGTTTTGTCGCGACTTTATGCCTGCCGCGCCAGTTTCACGTCAGTTTTGTTGAGATCCAGCATCTGGGTCATCTGCGCTACGCGCGTTGGATCTTCCCCGGTTATTTATTGCTGATGAGTCTGTTCACGCTGCCGGTGGCGCTGGCCGGCACTTTGTTGTTGGGCCACAGCGCCAGCATCGATTTAGTGGTGCTACAGCTGCCGCTGTCGGCGAACCGCACCGATATGGCGCTGCTGGCTTACTTGGGTGGTTTTTCTGCCGCCACCAGTATGGTGATTGTGGCGACAGTGGTGCTTGGCATCATGATCACCAACGACTTACTGACGCCGCTGATTTACCGCCAGCAGCAAAAACCTGCCGACGGTAAACCCTGGATCCGCATGGTGACGCTGCGCCGTTTATCGATGTTAAGCGTACTGACGCTGGGTTATCTGTATTACTTATTGATTGGTACTGAAACCGGCCTGGCGCAGCTTGGCCTGATGGCGTTTGCGCTGATTGCACAGCTGGCACCGGCACTGATTTTTGGTCTGCTTAACCGCCGCGTCAACCGGCAGGGTGCGCTGGCCGGGTTGCTCTGCGGCGCCAGTCTGTGGGCTTATATTCTGTTATTACCGGAACTGAGCCGCGCCGGTTTAATTCGCTGGGATTGGCTCAGTCACGGGCCTTTTGGCTGGCAGGCGTTGGCTCCCAATGCCTTGTTGGGTGGCCAGTTTGACCTGATTAGCCTCGGTGTCGTGGTTAGCCTCAGTGTCAACACATTACTGTTGTTGCTGGTCAGCCAGCTCAGTCAAACCCGGCTGACTGAATATCTGGAAAGCGCACGGTTTTTCCGCCAGAGCAAAACCAAACCGCAACAGGTGCAGCCACAGCTGACAGTGCAGGATTGTTATCTGCTGGTACGGCGGTTTGCCGGCGAGCGGGAAGCGCGTTTATTGCTACAGCGCCAGTATAAATCAGCCACGCCACAGTTGGACGCCCGGGCGCCACAAGCGCTGCAGCAAAGCACAGAGCGTACCTTGGCCGCTGTGGTTGGCGGCGCTTCGATGCGGCTTTTACTCAATGCTGCTGGTAAAAACAGCCAGCTGCCGCTGGAATCGGTCGCCCGTTTTGTTGACGAGGCCAGCCAGGTTTATCTGTTTAATCAGGCGTTGCTGCGCGCCACTATCGACAATATCAGTATGGGCATCAGCGTGGTGGATGCCGATTTACGCCTGATTGCCTGGAATCAGCGTTATTTGCAGATGTTTGCTTATCCGTCTGGTCTGATTGAAGTGGGCCGGCCGGTGGCGGATTTAATTCGCTATAACGCCGAGCGTGGCTGGTTTCACGAGGCGGCTGTGCCAGATGCGGCGCAAATCAGTGCAGAAGTGGAAAAACGGCTGAATTATCTGCGCCAGGGCAGCAGTTATCGCTTCCAGCGCCACCAACGCGATGGCCGGGTGTTTGAAATGCAGGGCCATCCGCTGCCTGGCGGTGGTTTTGTCACCACCTACAGCGATGTCAGCTCTTTTATCGCAGTGCAACAACAACTTGAAGCCAGCAACAGCACGCTGGAACAACGTGTCATGAGCCGGACC
>CAMLNG010000225.1 GCA_946481195.1 uncultured Chromatiaceae bacterium | reverse complement strand
CCTTTTGTTGGCTGTCGAGTTTTTGAAACACGGCGCCGGCATCGGTTTTTAACTGCTCCTGACTGAGCTTCGGTGGCTGCTGTAACTGCCGGTTAGCCCACAGGCTCTGACTTTGTATTTGCATCTTCATTCTCCCGCTTCAGAACGGACCCAGTGTCCGCTGCCAAGCTCTGCAATAGTGCAGCCGGAAGGCGTTCAGATGTGTAAGGCGAAGGTAAAGTTAAAGCAGTCAGAGTCGCGCATGGCGCTGCAAAATAGAGGGTTCAACGGGCTTTGCGCGTAAAAACTGCAGATGCGGTCAGGCCCGGAAGCGGCGCAGCCTTAGTGCGGCAATTCATTGCCGCTCTGACATGGCAAGCGGATCTCCACCAACAACCCACCTGGTGTAACGCCATCGGGTTGCCACAAGTTCTCAGCCCTGATCTGGCCGCCGCAGGTATGGACTGCGCGTAAAGCGATACTGAGACCCAGCCCGACACCGTCGTTGCTTTTATCCGCGCGGAAAAATGGATTAAACAGCATAGGTAATAATTCCGGCGCGACACCTGGCCCGTTATCGCTGATTTGTACGACTAATTCGCCGTCACTATATTGGCTGTCAACCCGGATAAAAGCGCCGCTGCCGGCGTACTTGATCGCATTGCGCACCACGTTTTCCAATGCCCGGTACAATAGTTCGGCGTCGGCCTGCACTATGGCCGGCGGATTTTGCACCAGCACCAGTAGTTGCTGGCGGTTTTCCGCTTCCAGCGTGGCATCGGCACAAATCGAATCCAGCAGTTCATGCACCGGCACCGCTTCGAGCCGCGGCTGGACTTCACCGCTTTCTAACCGCGAAAAGGTCAGGATCTCACCGACCAGCTGGTCCAGCCGCGCCGCTTCCGCTTCGACTTTATCCAGCGCAGCATCTAAATCGGCCGGATGCTGCCGCACTAAGCCGGTCAGTAACTGCAGGCGTGCCAACGGTGAGCGCAGTTCGTGCGACACATCATGCAGCAGCCGGCGCTGCGAGACGATGGCCTGATACACCTGCTGCGCCATCTGATTAAAACTACGCGCCAGCGCACCAAATTCATCGCGCCGGCCGGTCATCTCGCTGCTGAGCTGTGTCTGCCATTGCCGCTGCGGTAATTCACTAAGTGCCGTTTTAAGTTGCCGCACCGGCGCAGCAAAGTACCAGGCAAGGCCAAGACTCGCGGCGATACTGGTGACAATCACCGCCATCAACAGAAATAACGGATGAAACCAGAATGGCGGCAGCGGTGGCGGACCACCCCGTTCGCGCGGGCCGGCGTCACGCGGGCTGAGGCGTTCCCGCATGGCAAAGGCGCGCTGTTGCCAGAAATTATCTTTGTCGACCAGCACCAGCTGCAATTGCTGGCTACCGGCCTGCACCACCAGATGTTTGGTGCGCGGATTTTGCCGGATGTCAGCCGGGACTTCACGGCCCAGCAAATCAGCGCCGGTCGCATCCAGCACCAGCAGTTGTTCCCGCGCCATCGGATCGTTCTGCCAGTTTTGCACTAAAGTGCGCAAAAGCGGCACACCACCGGCATCAATCAGCTGCTGGGCATTTTGCAGGAAAAACCGGCCTTGCGGACTCAGCAGCGCCCGGTTTTGCTCCGGCGACTGACTGAGCTGATTCAGCGTAAACACAGCGCCAAACGCCAGGATGAGCGCCAGCCAGAATGCCAGCAGGAATTTCCAGAACAACTGCCCCATCGGAGTTACACCTTATGCACTGTATTTCAGCCACTGGTAACCTTTGCCGCGCACGGCTTCGATCCAGGGTTGTTGGTCTGGCCGCGGCCCGAGTTTGGCGCGGATGTTGGAAATATGCACGTCAATGCTGCGGTCATACTGCGACAGGGTTTTGCCAAGCCCTTGTGCCGACAAATCCGCTTTGCTGACAATCCGCCCGGCCTGACTGACCAGCAGCCAGAGCAGGCTGAATTCAGCCCCGGTCAGTTCCAGTGCCCGGCCGTAGACCGACGCACTGCGATTGGCCGGCGTCAGCAACAACGGGCCTTCGTGCAACTGTAAATCCGGTTGCTGTTGCAGCTGCACCCGGCGCAGGATGGCGCGGATGCGGGCAACCAGCTCGCGCGGCAAACAGGGTTTGGGGACATAATCATCGGCACCGAGCTCCAGGCCAACCACACGGTCGATATCATCGCCGCGCGCCGTCAGCATCAGCACCGGTTTATCGCTGACCTGCCGTAAACGTTTCAGCAGTGAAATACCATCCAGTTGCGGCATCATCACATCCAACACCAGCAAGTCATATTGCTGCGCCAGCGCTTGCTGCAGACCGGTCAGGCCGTCATTTGCCACCGCGACGCGGAAACCTTCCCGTTGCAGGTAGGTCGCCAGCATAGTCGTCAGTTCTTTGTCGTCATCGATTAACAGTAATTGCGCCACATTTTCACCCAATTTCGCAGCAAACTGCCTGCTATGACTTATTTTAACGAAAAGGGTGCCCGGCGCCGCAGCAGCTTTACATAACTATACCTAGGGCCTTGTGGTCCTTCCCGGCAGCCTTCACTGCGGGTCTGTTTGGGTATGCGGCAACCCGAGGCTGTGCACCCGGCGCAGCCAGTTCTCCAGCTCTTCCGCCGGCAGTGGTTTACTGAGTAAATAACCCTGCACATCATCGACATCGAGCTGACGCAGCTGATGCAGCTGACCTGCCAGCTCCACCCCCTCTGCAACAACGCGTAAACCCAGGCTATGGCCCAGCACCACCACTGAATGCACTATGGCTCTATCGTCTGGATCAGTCAGCAAATCGCGGACAAAAGAGCGGTCGATTTTCAGTTTATCCAGCGGAAAGCTTTTTAAATAAGCCAGACTGGAATAGCCGGTACCAAAATCATCCAGCGCCAAAGTGACACCAAGACCGCGGATCTGTTGCAGCAACAACCGGCTTTGTTCAACCTGATCAGCCAGCACAGATTCGGTCAGCTCCAGTTCCAGCAAAGCCGGCGGCACCCCATGTTGCGTCAGCGCCTGCTGCAGCTGGCGCAGGAAATCAGGATGACGCAGCTGCACTGTGGAAATGTTCACCGCAACGCGTAAATTCAGGCCTTGCTGACGCCAGCGTGCCAGCTGTTTTAACGCCTGTTGTAACACCCACTCACCCAGTTCCACGATAAAACCGGAATGTTCTGCCAACGGAATAAACCGTGCCGGACTGACAAAACCCAGCTGCGGATGTTGCCAGCGTAGTAAGGCTTCCACACTGATGATTTGCTCATCAGCCAATGCTTGCACCGGCTGATAATGCAGACTGAACTGGCCGGCATATAAACCACTGCGCATGCCGTGTTCCAGTTGCAGCCGCTCTTGCAGCGACTCGGACATCTGCGGGGTGTACAGGCTATATCTGTTGCGGCCGGATGCTTTAGCGGCATACAAAGCGATGTCGGCCATGCGCTGCAGCTCCGCAAAACTGAGGCCATGCTGCGGAAACAGCGCGATGCCGATACTCGGGCTGACCTGCAGCATGCGTTCGTCTACGGCAAAAGCCTCTGCCATCAGCAAAATCAGCTGATGCGCCGTTTGCAGTACATCGTGTTCGGTGCGACTGGGTCTTATCAGAATAAATTCATCGCCGCCGGGCCGGCCCAACAGGTCCTGTGCTGTCGCCAGCATTTTCAGTCGGTCAGCGACCTGTTTCAGCAAGGCATCACCGGTGTCGTGCCCCATCGAGTCGTTGATATGCTGGAAGTGGTCCAAATCGATATGGTAAACCGCCAGCTGTTGCTGTTGTTGCAAAGCCCCGGCGAGCATTTCTCTGGCTTTATCCTGTAAAGCCGCCCGGTTTGGCAGGCCCGTCAGCTGGTCGACAAAGGCCAGCTGCAGAATTTGTTGTTCGTACTGCCGGTGCTGAGTCATGTCGTCGACAGTGCCGATCATGCCGTCAAACCGACCGTCTTTCAGTAAGGGCACCAGCCAGCCACTTAAGTAAAGTTGCCGGCCGCCCGGCGTCTGAATGGGTAAAGCTTCAAACCGCACCGGCGTCAGGCCATGCATGGCCCGGTAATAAAAGGGCCGGAAATGCTGCAGCGTTTGTTCCGGAAAATCTGTCAGGATGTTTTTTTCCAGCAATTCAGCCTCCGGCATCGACATCAGCCGGCTCAGGCCTAAATTGACAAAAATCAGCTGATGGCGCGCATCGCCAACCCAAACCCCGGTGACCACTTTACTGAGCACTGTGGCATAAAAATCTTTCAGCTGGCTGACCGCCAAATCGGCCTGTTTCAACGCGCTGATATCAGCATTGCTGCCTACCATCCGGCTGGCCCGGCCCTCGGCATCACGTTCGATCACCCGGCCCTGACTGAGTACCCAGACCCAGTGCCCCAGCTTATGTTTTAAGCGGAATTCGACCTGATACAGCGGGTCCTGGCCTTTTAAATGCCGCACCAACGCAGTACGGGCTGCGACCGCGTCGTCGGGATGGAGCAAATCGGTCCAGCTCGCGAAGTTTCTGCCCAGTTCCGCACTCTGATACCCCAGCATCATTTCGGCCTGACCAAAAAACTGCACCGAATCCTGCTGCAAATCGAGTTGCCAGATACCGAGGCCAGAACCTTCTAATGCACTGTTGATATGGTCACGGGTGCGGGCGCCGGATTGCTGTAAAAACGCCAGTAAATAACTGAACAGGGCCATCACCAGGATATAACTGCTAATGCTGAACAAAGCTTGCATCGGTTCTGGATCAGCAAAAATCCCGCGCCCCTGAATAGTGCCAATCACCGCAAGGCTGGTGATCACGGCGACATTGACTGAAGCCGCCCACAACCCCTGCCGCAGCACTGTCCATAACAGCATCAGCAGTGGCACAAACAACAAAGTCGGTGACCAGTCGGCCACGTCCGGCAACCAGAACACCAATAAGGCTACAAGCACTGAACAGCCCAGCACAGTCCAGAAGCGCCAGCCGGATAGCAACTGCCACTGACTACGCTGAAAACACAGCAGCGGTATCCCAAATACCAACACGCCAAAGCTGTCACCAAACCACCAGGCCAGCATGGTGGAAAACCACAGCGCATCGCTGACATAACCACTGATCCACAACTGGCTGGCACCATTGACTGAGGTAATAAGCGTACCCACGCCAATCGACAGCAGCAAAAACCAAATCAAATCGCGGGCATTATCCAGCTGATAACGCAGTTTTTTCGCAGCAAAAAAACGCACAGCGAGCGCAGGACCGAGCGCATTGCCAAGCCCCAGCGCAATACTGCTGGCCAGTGGCAGGCCCTGGAATAATGTGAGAATGATGACGCTGGCGGCAATCGCGATGCTGTAGGCATAACCGAGCCGCCAAATCACCGCGATGGTAAAGCCGGTGGCCGGCCAAATCAGACTGATATGTTCGTTAAAAAACGGCACCTGCAGGCCCAGCCAACTCAGCGCCAGATGACAGGCACAAACCAAAGTCATGGTCAGCAACCGGTGTTGGTTAAACCAGGATAACGCGGGCATGGCGGGTAACAACGGCACTGAATATTTCCCCGGCTGGAACTGTCAAAACTTCGAGTATAGCCATAGCCGGTGCCGGCGTAAAAGGGAACGGGATCACAGTTTACCAAGACCGGATCCCGCCCAACAGAACAGGCCTGAGCGTTACAGGCCAGCTTTGCGGATTTGTTCTAACAGCACTTCAGCACTGCTGACTTCAAAAGTTTTAGGGGCGTCCAGATTGAGCAAGCGAACCACACCATCGACCACCAACATGCTGTAACGCAGTGAACGAATACCGCCAAAATCACCGCTGTCGGTCGCCATGCCTATCGCGCTGGCAAATTTTCCGGCACCGTCGGCGATAAACTGCACATCGCCGGCCTGTTGTTGCTTGCCCCAGGCGTCCAGCACATAAGCATCATTGACCGAGGTACAATAGATCCGGTCAACACCAGCCTGAAAAAGCTGTTCGGTCAGCGCGATAAAACCGGGTAAATGCGCCGCGCTGCAGGTTGGGGTGAAGGCGCCTGGCAAGGCAAATAAAGCCACAGTTTCGCCGGCAAACAGCTGCTCTGTGGTTAAAGTCACCAGCCCATTGTCAGTCAGGCGTTGAAAGCTGGCGGCCGGTAAGGCCTGACCAACAGTTATACGATTGTCACTCATCTATACTCCCAAACATCAACACGCCTTAAAACCCGGCGTTGACGTATACATCAAATCTGTTGTTTTTGCCTTCAATACTCATGGTTGGCTTTTGCCCGGCAAGATACCCGGCATAACCCGGCCTTTTCACCACCACCCGGTGCGTTGCCAGCGCCAGCGCCGGCGCCAGTAAAGCATCGGCATCTTCGTCGGCACCAACCACGTCATGAAAAGCGCGCATTTCTTTTTTCACCAATGCCGATTTTTCCCGTGGCGGAAACATCGGGTCGAGAAATACCACATCGGCCGGCGGTAAAGTGGCAAGCGCTT
>CAMLNG010000224.1 GCA_946481195.1 uncultured Chromatiaceae bacterium | reverse complement strand
AGACCGCACTGAACTGTGCGCTGGATCTGGAACGTCATGGTGTACTGGCGAAATATAACGTCGAGATGATTGGTGCCACCGCGGACGCCATTGATAAAGCTGAAGACCGTGG
This sequence comes from uncultured Chromatiaceae bacterium, assembly GCA_946481195.1. The sequence continues at coordinate 6,350 of CAMLNG010000224.1, read as the reverse complement.
CCGGTTTGACAAGGCGATGCGCTCTATTGGTCTGTCTTGTCCTCGTGCCGGTTTTGCCCATTCAATGGAAGAAGCCTATCAAGTGCTGGAAACCATTGGTTTTCCATGCATTATCCGCCCCTCCTTCACCATGGGTGGCTCAGGTGGCGGCATCGCGTATAACCGTGAAGAATTCGACGAAATTTGTGCCCGCGGTTTAGATTTATCGCCGACCAAAGAGCTGCTGATTGACGAATCGCTGATCGGCTGGAAAGAGTACGAAATGGAAGTGGTGCGGGATAAAAACGACAACTGCATCATCGTCTGTTCGATTGAAAACTTCGACCCGATGGGCGTGCACACTGGTGATTCTATCACTGTTGCACCAGCTCAGACGCTGACTGACAAAGAATACCAAATCATGCGCAACGCCTCTCTGGCAGTACTGCGTGAGATTGGTGTTGAAACCGGTGGTTCAAACGTACAGTTTGGTATCAATCCGGTTGACGGCCGCATGGTCATCATTGAGATGAACCCGCGTGTGTCGCGCTCATCAGCGCTGGCATCCAAAGCAACAGGTTTCCCGATTGCCAAAGTCGCAGCAAAATTGGCGATTGGTTACACACTGGATGAACTGGCCAATGACATCACTGGCGGTCGTACGCCGGCGTCGTTCGAGCCAAGCATCGACTACGTGGTGACCAAAGTGCCACGCTTTAACTTCGAAAAATTTGCCGGTGCCAACGACCGTCTGACCACCCAGATGAAATCTGTTGGTGAAGTCATGGCGATTGGTCGTAACCAGCAGGAATCGTTGCAAAAAGCGTTGCGTGGCCTTGAAATCGGCGTTTGTGGTCTGGATCCAATCATCGATATCAACGCGCCGGAAGCCAAAGAAAAAATCACCCGCGAACTGCGTGAGCCTGGCTCACATCGCATTTGGTACATCGCCGATGCTTTCCGTTTTGGCATGAGCATGGACGAGATTTTCAAGCTGACCAATATCGACCCATGGTTCCTGGTGCAGCTGGAAGATTTGGTTAAAGAAGAAGCCGCGATTAAAGCTGCGGGTTTCGCCGGACTGGATCAGGCCCGGTTGACAGTGCTTAAACGCAAAGGTTTTGCTGACAAACGCATTGCCGACATTCTGGGCGTGGCAGAAGCTGAAGTGCGCAAGAAACGTCACGGTTTTGGTCTGCACCCGGTGTACAAACGCGTGGATACCTGTGCGGCAGAATTCGCTTCAGATACTGCCTACATGTACAGCACCTACGATGAAGAATGTGAAGCGGCGCCAAGCAACCGTGACAAAATCATGATCATCGGTGGTGGTCCAAACCGCATCGGTCAGGGTATCGAATTCGACTACTGCTGTGTACACGCGGCACTGGCACTGCGGGAAGACGGTTATGAGACCATTATGGTCAACTGTAACCCGGAAACAGTATCGACCGATTACGACACTTCAGACCGTTTGTACTTCGAGCCAATCACGCTGGAAGACGTGCTGGAAATCGTGAAAAAAGAACAGCCTAAAGGCGTGATCGTGCAATACGGTGGCCAGACGCCACTGAAACTGGCACGTGCTTTAGAAGCCAACGGCGTGCCAATCATCGGCACCTCGCCGGACGCGATTGACCGTGCTGAAGACCGCGAGCGCTTCCAGCAGGCAGTAGAACGTCTGGGCCTGAAACAGCCGAAAAACGCTACAGTCACCAGCCTTGAAGAAGCACTGACCAAAGCGCCGGACATCGGTTATCCGATGGTGGTGCGTCCGTCTTATGTATTGGGTGGCCGTGCGATGGAAATCGTCTATGACGACATTGACTTACGCCGTTATATGACTGAAGCCGTGTCGGTGTCCAACGACTCGCCGGTCCTGCTGGATCGTTTCCTCGATGATGCGATTGAAGTCGATATCGATGCGATTTGTGACGGCAAAGAAGTCGTCATCGGCGGCATCATGGAACACATTGAACAAGCCGGTGTGCACTCAGGCGACTCTGCCTGTTCATTGCCACCACACAGCCTGAATCAACAAATTCAGGACGTGATGCGCGACCAGGTGCGCAAACTGGCGCTGGAATTAGGCGTCGTCGGTCTGATGAATACCCAGTTTGCGGTGAAAGACGGCGAAGTCTACCTGATTGAAGTGAACCCGCGTGCCGCGCGGACTGTGCCATTTGTGTCAAAAGCAACAGGTGTTGCGGTTGCCAAAGTAGGTGCCCGTTGTATGGCAGGTCGTTCGCTGCAGGAACAAGGCGTGACCAAAGAGATCATTCCACCGTATTTCTCGGTGAAAGAAGTGGTGATCCCGTTTAACAAGTTCCCGGGCGTTGACCCAATCCTTGGCCCTGAAATGCGCTCCACCGGCGAAGTCATGGGCGTCGGTGAAACCTTCGCTGAAGCTTTTGCCAAGAGTGAACTGGGGGCTGGCACACTGATCCCAACGGGTGGCCGTGCTTTACTTTCGGTCCGCGATAGCGATAAAGTGCGCGTCGTTGAACTGGCAAAAACCATGGTTAGTCTTGGTTTTGAGCTGGATGCCACCGGCGGAACCGCGAAAGCACTGCAGGCCGCCGGTATTCCATGCCGCGAAGTCAGCAAAGTATTTGAAGGCCGCCCACACATTCTGGATCGGATTAAAAACGGTGAGTACAGCTATATTGTCAACACCACCGAAGGCCGTCAGGCGATTGAAGATTCCAAAGTGTTACGTCGTGGCGCCCTGCAACACAAAGCAAATTACACCACGACCCTGAACGCCGCATTTGCCACTTGTAAAGCCAACGCCGCGAACGCGTTTGCTACAGTGAATTCGGTGCAGGAGTTACATAAGAGAGTAAACGGATGAGTCAAATCCCGATGACAGTTCAGGGCGCGCAGCGTCTGCGTGATGAACTGCATGAACTGAAAACAGTGAAGCGGCCGGCGATTATCGAAGCCATTGCCGAAGCGCGTGAGCATGGTGATCTGAAAGAAAACGCGGAATACCATGCCGCCCGTGAAGCACAAGGGTTTTGCGAAGGCCGTATTCAGGATATCGAAGCTAAACTGTCAAATGCGCAGATCATCGATATCAGTAAGCTGACTAACAATGGCAAAGTGATTTTTGGCTCGACGGTGACCATTCTGAATCTGGATTCAGAGGAGGAAGTCACATACAAGATCGTTGGCGATGACGAAGCAGATATTAAAAACAACCTGATTTCTGTCAATTCACCAATTGCCCGTGGCCTGATCGGTAAAAGCCAGGACGACGTCGTGAATATCACCACACCGGCCGGTGTCGTCGAGTTTGAAATCACTGACGTGCAATATCTCTGAATAAGACTTTGGTCTTAAATTCAGTTGAAAAAGCGGCTTCGGCCGCTTTTGTTGTTTATTTAATTCCCCTGTGTGATTTAATACACAAAAGCCTGATCATTTCAGCTGCAGGCGACGGAGGTGCTGTTGCGTCCTAATCATCTGGCATTTGAAATAGTGTTAGAACATCAGACGCTTTGGGTTCGGGCCTTTGGGGTGTGGACTTCCCGTGATGTTGACGAGTATGTGCGTGTTTTTCGCGAAACGGTCAGACCGGTTATCGACAATCCCTGGGCAGTGGTCCTCGATGTGCGGCAATGGCAAACCAGCCCTGCGGAAATATTCAGCGCTGCGCGGGATAATAGCCAGTGGTGTATTGAGCATCGGTTGGCTTGCGTGATTGCTCTAGTGCCGAACGATTCATTGGTTGGGTGGCAATTTGTCAAAGCCACGTCTGTTGAAGTTCCAGACTATCTGATCCGTCAACGCGTGGAGACGGACCAGCAAGCGCGGGAAAGCTTGATTGCTGCAGGCTTTCTGCTGGCAGGCAGCCTGCAACATGAACAGAAAGTTGACTAAATATCAGCCACGAGGCAGTTGCAGTTTCTTATCTTTGGCTGCGCGGTATAACACCAGAATATGGCCAATCACCTGCACTTTTTCAGCTTTGGCTTCACGCACTATGGCGTCCATCACCGCCAGTTTTTCTTCGCGGTCAATACTTGGTACTTTAACTTTAATCAACTCATGATGTTCCAGTGCCAAATCAACTTCGGCCATTACGCCTTCAGTCAGACCGTTACCGCCAAGCAGAATTACTGGCTTTAATTCGTGGGCTTTGGCTTTTAAAAACTGTTTTTGCTTGTTTGTAAGACTCATAAAATAGATTTTTCCATGTGGAAAGCTTGAAATAGCGTCATTGTACCGCCATCTTGCAGGGAAGACCAATTAAGAGTGTTTCCATGACAAAGAAAAAGCGCTCGGCCAGTTCCAGCCGCTGGCTGCAGGAACATGTGTCCGACCCTTTTGTGCACAAAGCACAAAAATTAGGCTTGCGCTCCCGGGCTTCGTTTAAGCTCGAAGAGATCCAGCAAAAAGATAAATTGATCAAAACCGGCATGACCGTCGTAGATTTGGGCTCTGCCCCCGGTAGTTGGTCGCAGTTGGCGGCAGAACTGGTAGGACAGGACGGCATCGTCATCGCTTGCGATATTCTGCCAATGGACCCACTGGCTGGTGTTGCGTTTTTACAAGGCGATTTTCGTGAAGACGCCGTGCTCGATGCATTGTTGACCCGCATCGACGGCCGAAACGTCGATGTCGTGTTATCTGACATGGCACCGAATATGAGCGGAAATGCCACTGTAGACCAGAGCAGAAGCATGTATCTGGTTGAACTTGCACTGGATATGTGTAACAAAGTGCTGAAGAAAAACGGTAGTTTTGTCGTCAAAGTGTTCCATGGCGAGGGCTTCGAAACCTTTGTCCAGCAGGTTCGGGACGTATTTACCAATGTACGGATCCGCAAACCCGATTCGTCTCGCGCCCGTTCCAGCGAGACATATATCGTGGCGACTGGTTTCAAACTCTAGTAAAGTAGCAACAGAAGCAATTCTGGTAACAAGAGGTTATTTCCTTGAGCGACATGGCAAAGAATCTGATGGTGTGGTTAGTGATCGCCGTCGTACTGATGACGATGTTCAACAGCTTCAGTCCGGCTGACCGGTCTGACCGCAACACCAGTTATACCCAATTCATTAATGAAGTGAATCAAGGGCAAATCCGTGAGGTTCAGGTGGACCGCGGTGGTGTTGTGCGGGCCGTCCGCAAAGATGGCCAACGCATCGAAACGACAATCCCAGGTGGCTATGATGAAAAGCTGCTGGATGATCTGATTAAAAACAACGTGGATTCAACCGGCGTGAAACCGGAAGAAACCAGTTTGTTGGGCCAAATCTTTATTTCCTGGTTCCCAATGCTGTTGTTGATTGGCGTCTGGATTTTCTTTATGCGCCAGATGCAGGGCGGCGGTGGCAAAGGTGCAATGTCTTTTGGTAAGAGCCGTGCCCGCCTGATGGGTGAAGACCAGATAAAAACGACTTTTGCTGACGTTGCCGGTTGTGACGAAGCCAAAGAAGAAGTCACTGAACTGGTTGATTATCTGAAAGACCCTTCACGCTTTCAGAAACTTGGTGGCCGTATTCCAAAAGGTGTGTTGATGGTTGGCCCACCGGGTACAGGTAAAACCTTGTTAGCTAAGGCAATTGCCGGCGAAGCCAAAGTACCGTTTTTCACTATTTCCGGTTCTGACTTTGTTGAGATGTTTGTTGGTGTCGGTGCCAGTCGTGTCCGTGACATGTTTGAACAAGCGAAGAAAGCTGCACCTTGCATCATCTTCATCGATGAAATCGATGCGGTGGGGCGTCAGCGTGGCGCAGGTCTTGGCGGTGGTCACGACGAACGCGAGCAAACACTGAACCAAATGCTGGTGGAAATGGACGGCTTTGATGGTAACGAAGGCATCATTGTCATCGCAGCCACCAACAGACCAGACGTGTTAGATCCGGCATTGTTACGGCCAGGTCGTTTTGACCGTCAGGTTGTGGTTGGTTTACCGGATGTTCGTGGCCGTGAGCAAATTCTGAAGGTACACATGCGCAAAGTACCACTGGGCGATGGCGTAGATGCGTCACTGATTGCCCGGGGGACTCCTGGCTTCTCAGGCGCCGATCTGGCGAACCTGGTGAACGAAGCTGCTCTGTTTGCCGCGCGCAATGGTCGCCGCGTGGTGTCGATGGACGAGTTTGAAAAAGCCAAAGACAAAATCCTGATGGGCACAGAGCGTCGCTCTATGGTCATGACGGAAAAAGAAAAAGAAATGACGGCTTATCACGAAGCAGGTCACGCTATCGTCGGTCGTCTGGTGCCGGAACACGATCCGGTGTACAAAGTCAGTATTATCCCGCGTGGTCGTGCTTTAGGCGTGACCATGTATTTGCCAGAGCAAGATCGCCACAGTCATTCCAAACGTTTCCTGGAAAGCATGATCAGTTCTTTGTTTGGTG
>CAMLNG010000223.1 GCA_946481195.1 uncultured Chromatiaceae bacterium | reverse complement strand
AAAGCAGCCGCAGGCTCTGCTTAGCGACAAAGCCGGACTGTGAATCAACTTACATCGCTGCATCGGATCATGTATGGCGTCACTGTGCTTGCACGGCGGTTTGCGGCAAGCCCAGCGCCGCTATACATTCGTTACCAAACTGAATACCCACTGCTTACTTAAAACTCCTGCACCGTTGGGCGCAGCACAATTTCGTTGATATCGACATTGTCCGGCTGCTCGATGGCGTAAGCCACAGCGCGGGCGACGGCGTCGGCCGGAATTTGATTCTGCTGGTAAAACGCATTAACAAATTCAGCGCTGGCGCCATGGCTGCTGCCATGTTTCAGTTCGGATTCGACAGCGCCCGGTAAAATCGTCGTGGTGCGGATATGGCCACCGACTTCGTGGCGTAAACCTTCACTGATCGCCCGTACCGCAAACTTGGTGCCGCTGTACACAGTGCCGCCCGGGCTGAATACCTTAGTGCCGGCTACTGACGAGACGTTAATAAAATGGCCGCTTTGCTGGGCTTCAAACACCGGCAGCGCAGCAGCGATACCGTATAACACGCCTTTGATATTAATATCGATCATCCGGTCCCATTCGTCGGTACGGCGTTCGCTCATTGGTGCAATCGCCATAAATCCGGCATTGTTGATAATCACATCCAGCCGGCCAAAGCTGTTTTGTGCCAGTTGCACGGCCGCCTGTAAATCTTCCGCTTTAGTGACATCCACCACCTGATACACGGCGTCGCCCCCGGCAGCTTTGATTTCGCTGACCAGCTGCGCCAGGCGGTCGACGCGGCGTGCGACCAGCACCAGCTTGGCACCACGGCTGGCGAGGAGCCGGGCGGTACTCTCGCCTAAGCCGCTGCTGGCACCGGTGATTAATACGACTTTCTGACTGATACCTTGATGTTGTTGTGTGTTCATCTGTTTCTGCTCCGTAAGCTGGGTTGCTGTTTGACTGCAGAAGCAGTTTAATTGGCCTGAACTTGCGGTAGAATGGAATAATCAAGCTTTCAGAATTCCATAAATAGGAATAATCAGCAGGTATCATCGTGGCGCTGAATAAACTCGAATTGCTGCGTATTTTTTGCAGTGCGGCAGAACTGGGCAATTTTAAAGCCTGTGCCGTCAAGCTGGCGTTGTCGCCACAGGCAGTGACGCGGGCAGTGCAACAGCTGGAACAGCTGACCGGCGAAGTGCTGTTTCACCGCAATACCCGCCAGGTGCGGTTAACCCAATTTGGCGACCAGCTGTATCAGGATGGCCGGCTACAGCTGGCGCAGCTGGACGAGTTATTCAGCCCGCGGCTGGCAACGCAGGATGCACAAGGGCTGGTGCGCCTCGCGGCGCCGGCGGCGTTCCGGCCAGTATTAAGCCCGTTGTTGCTGGAATTTGCCGCGTTGCATCCGCAAATTCGGCTCGATGTGCGGTTGTCGGACCAACACAGCGATGTGGTCGATGAGCAAATTGATTTGGGTATCCGCGCCGGTTTATTGCGCGACCAGAGTTTTGTCGCAGTGCAGGTATCCGAAGTGGCACTGTATCTGGTGGCGAGCCCGCTGTATCTGGCGGCTTATGGCGCGCCTTTGGATCTCAGCGCGCTGAACAATCATCAACAAGTCAGTTTACTGGACGAGGGCACAGGCCGGCCCTGGGCCTGGTTTTTCCGCGATGGTGAAATTTATCAGCCGCGCCAGGTGCGGTTGCTGGTCAATGATGCGCAGCAGGAGCTGGCCGCGGTGGCGGCGGGTCTTGGTTTAGGGCAAATTGCGGATTTCCTGGCAAAACCTTTGCTGGCACGGGGCGAGCTGGTGCGCCTGCTGCCAGAACTGGAACCTACGCCCTGGCCGCTGTCGCTGTATCGGCCACAACGGGGCCCGGTACCCGCCCGCGTGCGGTTGTTGTTTGATTTTCTGCGCGAGAGACTACGTAGCAGTTAAGTCCTTAGCCCTGCATGCCGCTCTGTTGCGCGCTGTTTTGCGCAACAAAACTGACTTTTTCAGCGACGACATAACACAGTGTTTTTAATGCTGCGCCATACAGCAAAGTCAGCAGGCAAACTGCTGTGGCCGGGCCAAAAGTTTCACTGAAATTGTCGGCATTCGTTTGCTGCGCAATCGCGATAGCGCCAATCAATGTGCTAAATACGCCCAGCAACAGACCGCTATTGCCCATCACGCGGAAAAAATGCCGGATTTGCTGATAGTCCTGCGGAGCGGCGCCGGGACGGGGATCAAACAAAAATGCGATGGCGCGTTGCAAGGTCTGGCGGGAGGTTGCGCCAACTGCAAATAGCAATGCTGGCGGGAATATCAGCGCCAGCGAGATAAAATCATAAAAAGCTAATGGGTCATCAGGTGCTGACACTAACATCGCCCAGACCGATATTCCGATAAAAAACAACATGCTGAAAATGAACATCAGCCAATCTCCTTTGGTTTGATGCAGAAAATGCCAGCAAGTTGTCAAAGCCTGCCTCCGGTACCACCAACATGCACGTTGCCGGTTATATTGTTGTCGCTGAATAAATTCTTCCTGTAAATCGCCGAGTACCGGTTCCTGCAGCGCTTCCGGTAAAACCCATTCCAGTACCAGTTGGCTGATGATCGGTGGTTGCATTTCGGGTGGCAACGGGCCGGGTGGTAATGGTGGTTGGGACCATTTCATCGACTCAATCCTCCTTGACCGAACTTAGGCACCTGTAGCAATGCCAAACCTTGCCACAACTGTTCCAAAGCTGCTTTGCTGCGGTATAAGGCCTGACGTCCTTCGCCGGTCACACTGTAGTATTTTTTGGCGCGGCCGCCGCGCTCAGCGGTGGCCTCGCCCAGCCGGCCTGTTAACAAGCCTTTTTGTTCGAGGCGTTCCAGGGTGGTATACAAGGCTCCGATGCTTAAATCACGCTGTGCCTTATCTGCGAGAAAACTGCGGATCTGCGTACCATAAGCGTCGTCTTTGAGCTGCAGCACACAGAGCAGCAGCATCTGTTCCAGCTCGCCGATAAATTTTTCCTGAGACATCGCAGGCCCGTTTTTATATATTTTCTACAATGTAGATTAAATAAGTAAGGCAAGCAAGACGAGAGGGAATTTATTCGCGGATGATCTCAATCTGCGGCGCATGCTGGCGGATGAACTGCTCTACTTGCGGCAGTTCATCTAGCGGGAATAACCATAATTGGCCGCCGTTCCACGCCAGTTGTAAAAAAGCGGGTCCCTTTTTGCTTTGTTTTCCAAGCACCAGCTTTTGTACAGCTACAGGGAAGCTGAAACCTGCGATACCGATTTGGCTGTCTTTGACGCTTAAATCAGCCAGCAGGCTGCGGGCCGTCAGCTGCGGTAAGACCCGGGCCCGCAGATAATTGCCGGCTGCAGCTGATAAGCATATCAGGTAAAAGCCGATCATCAGCGGTTGTTGCCGTTCCCACTGACTATACACAAATGCAGTAGCCAACAACCCAACAAGCAAAGTAAACAGCCATTTCCCCGCATAACTCAGCGAGTGCCAGCCTGCAACTAACGCACTGAATCCCAGAGCCTCTGTCGCACCACGAAAATCTTTTTCCCGATAATTCAATATGTTCAACGCTTAAAATCCATTTCTGTAAACATCCTGTTTACCATATAGAAGATTGCGCAGTGTCACAAGATATTCAGGCCACCCTCTGCAGCCCGGTTAATTTGCTGCGCAGTTGCCAGCGCACCAGATAACAACTGCACAGGCCTTGCAGTAAAACGCTGCCCGCTGAGCAATACCAGACCATCGCCGCGGAAAAATCATTGCGTCCGGACAACCACAGCACCGGCAGGATAAAAACAAATACCCGTAAGCATGAGCTGGCCAACGACGGCCAGGTATTACCAAGTCCCTGGAACAGGCCGGAGCAACTGAATACCAATACCGCACTCAGGCAGTTCAGGCTGATGATCCGCAAAAAGAGTTCACCTTCGGCCAGTACCAGTGGATCGTCACTAAAAAGTGCCATCAGCGCATGCGCCATCAGCTGACTGAGCACAAACAGCAATCCCATCACCCATGCCATTTGTTGCATCCCAATCCGGAAGCTCTGCCGGACCCTTGCTGCTTGTCCGGCACCAAAGTTCTGGCCAACAATAGCCGGCAGCGCAAATGAAATGGCCATCGCCGGCATCATAAACGCCTGCAAAATCCGGTTGCCGATACCAAAGGCGGCTTGAGTTGCGGTGCCGAAGTCTTTGATCACCCAATAAACAAATGCAGTAAAGATAAATATCAGCGCAAATTCGCCGCCAGCCGGTAGGCCAATAGCTGCGATTTGTCGCCAGACTTTGCCGTCAAAGCGCCATTGGGTAGGAACCTGTAATACCGAATGGTCACTTTTTTGAAAGTAGCGCCAGAGCAGCAACACCCCGACCGTCACCGAAAGACTGCTGGCAAGGCCGGCGCCAAACACCCCCAGCGCAAAACCTGTGCCCCAACCGGCGATCAACACCGGTGCCAACACGATATTCAGCAGCACAGTGATCAGTTGCACCTGCATGGCCGGTTTGACGATGCCAACGGCGCGTAGGGCGGCGGCAATGGCGGTGGAAACAAACATCAACGCCAAACCTGGCAGATAGGCCTGCAGAAATTGTTGCGCATGCTGTTGTACAGCAGGATCTGCCGTTAGCAGTTGTATATAAAGGTCGCTCAGGCCAAAGCCTAATGCGAGCGTCAGCAGCGCTAAGGCCATGCCCATCAGCATGGCCTGCTGGAACACAATATTGGCATCTTGGTGCTCACGGGCGCCGGTATAGCGGGCGATAAGCGCTACACAGCCCACGTTCAGCATTTGGGTGAGAGCCATAATCAGTAGCATCAGATTGCCGGCAGCACTGACGGCGGCGATGGCTTCCGCACCTAAATCAGATACAAAATACAGATCGACAAAAAAATACAGCGACTGCACAAACATGCCAATCATCATTGGCAGCGCCATCGTCCAGACATGGCGGCGCAGCGAACCCTGAGTTAAATCGGTCATCATATTCCTGTCGAAATTAAAAGTTATAACCGGGCTAACAATTCCGCCAATGTTTCCTGCTGGCGGGCTGTCAGTGGGGAGATAAACTGGCTGGCAAAAAAGCCAAAGGTCTGGTGCGCGTCCTGATAAATCTGCTGGCCGCCGTCGGACAATTTCACCAGACTGACTCTGGCATCACGGGCATTTTGTTCTTTTTCCACCAGCAACATTTTTTCCAGTGGCTGCAGCAACCGGGTCACGCCAGAAGCGCTGAGGCCTACTGAGCCTGCCAGTTCAATCCGGCTCAGCCGCTGCTGTGGCGCCTGCGCTAACCGGTGCAAAATACAATATTCACTGAAGCTGATGCCATGCACGCTCAGTTGTGCATCGGCCTTTTTAATCATTCCGGACCAGAGTAAGGCGCTTTGCAGCACCAGATCGGTGGCGGGGTTTTGGCTATCCATCATTTGACCTCTGTGAGTGCGAAGCCGCTGCAGGTTGAAGCTGAAAGCTGCACTTAAGATTGATTAATGCTTGACTATGCAAGCATATTGCTAGTTATTTCTGCTCTGTGCAAGATCTTTTTCGGCTGGATTTAAAACGGAGCAACCATGTTGCTGGTATTTGGTGTACGCGCGGCATAAAAAAAGCAGGCATATTGCCTGCTTCTACAGTCTTGGGTTTGCGGACTGGCTTAGATTTTCGTCAGCCAGCCGTGTTTGTCTTCTGCTTTGCCCCACTGAATGTCGTTCAGTGCCTGACGCAGGCGGGCTGTAGTTGGGCCTGGTTCGCCGCTGCCGACTTTGTATTCTTTGCCCTGATGAATCAGGGTGCCGACTGGTGCCAGTACTGCTGCGGTGCCGGATAAAGCTGCTTCAGTGCCAGGTTTAGCGACGCGTTCCAGCAGTTCCTGTACGGTCAGGTCGCGCTCAGACACTGTCATGCCTAAATCGCGTGCCAGTGTCAGGATAGAGTCACGGGTCACGCCGTGCAGGAACGACGGGTCCAGTGCTTTGGTGATAATTTCGTTGCCGTCGATCAACAGGAAATTGGCGGCGCCGGTTTCCTGTACATCACCATTCGGGCAGAACAACACCTGGTCGGCCTGATACTGAGTTCTGGCTTGCATGGTTGGATAAAGTGCGCTGGCGTAGTTACCGCCGCTTTTGATCATGCCCATGTGTGGTGCGCAGCGGGCGTTATCTTCCACCAGCAGGCGCAGTGCGCGATGACCGCCGGCAAAATAGTCGCCAACCGGAGATAACAGCACATACAACAGCGACGTTAAGGTTGGGGTTGCGGCTTTGCCAATGGCCGGTTCATTGCCGATATGCGTCGGGCGGATATACATAGAACCCGGTGGTGTTGGCACGTCTGCAGCAAAGTGTCGAACAACGTCAACAATCATCTGGCTCAGCAGCGCCGGATCAAATTTTGGTAAAGATAACAATTCTGAGCTTTGCAGCATCCGCGCAACGTTTTTATCCATGCGGAAA
>CAMLNG010000222.1 GCA_946481195.1 uncultured Chromatiaceae bacterium | reverse complement strand
GATAAACCGACACCGCGGTTTTGCAGCGCAAAACCAGTGCCTGGCACTACAATGCCGGAACCAAAAGGGCCGGCGAGACTATTTATAAATGACACCATATTGCCGTCTTTGTCTGCTGTGCTCAGGTATGTGGTATCGCTGGTCGTCAGCGAAGGTTCCGGATCAGCCCTTGTCATGGCCTTGCTGGCATCTAAAAAAGCCCGGCGTTTTGCGATCACTTCGTCGGACAATAGCTGTTCAGGCTTTATCTGCATAAAAGCAGGGTCCCCGACAAAATGTTCCAAATCGGCGTAGGCCAGTTTTTTGGCTTCAATCAAATGGTGCAGATAGTCGGCAGAATTGTGCTGCATGGCAGCCAAATCATAAGGCTCTAAAATCTTCAGCATTTCTAAGGCGGCAATGCCCTGACCATTCGGCGGTAATTCCCACAGCCGGTAGCCTTGATAGGAGACCGACATCGGTTCGACCCATTCGGCGCTGTAATTGGCAAAATCCGCTGCGGTTAAAAAGCCGCCCAGCGCCTGCACACCGGCGGCAATCTTTTCACCTAATGGCCCGCCGTACAGTGCTTGTGGCCCTTCGGCAGCGATGAGCTTCAGCGAATTAGCATAATCGGGGTTGGTAAACCATTCACCGGCGGCAGGCGTGCGTTTGCCATCGATGAGAAAGGTGGCGCGGGCGCCCGGGTCCCAATTGATTTGTCCTTCAAACAAAGCCCACTCGTTGGCTGTGGCTTTGGACACCGGAAAACCCTGTTCAGCCAGCGCGATGGCCGGCGCCAGCGCCTCCGCCAGGGTCAAGGTGCCATGGGCTTCCAGCAGTTTGGCCCAGCCGGATAAAGCACCTGGGAGTGTAATCGACAGTGGGCCTTCACCGGGAATGCGTCCACGTTTGGCTATGGCGTCAAAGGTCATCAAAGCACCGGCATGGCCACTGCCATTGATGCCGACCAGCCGCTGCTCTTTTTCCAGCCAAACCATGGCATACATGTCGCCACCGATGCCGGTCATATAAGGCTCGACCACACTTAATACCGCGGCAGCCGTCACTGCCGCATCCACCGCATTGCCGCCGTGCTGCAGCACCGCTAAACCAGCCTGACTGGCCAGTGGCTGACTGGTGCTGACCACGCCGTTGGGCGCATAGACCGCCTTTTCGCGGAATTGTTCTGTCGGCGTACCTAAGCCTGCGCGGAAGGAAAAACCGGCGACAATGGCCGCAATGGTGACCACAGTGGCAATTGCCAGCGTCCAGAGTAAAAATCGTTTCAGTCCATCGATCATGTTTAATTTCCAAATGGTTTACATTCAGCGATATAGTAAAGCCATCACTGAGCATGTTATTGCACGATATTGCGCTGCCAACAGCCCCTACATTCAGGAGTATAGCCCCCGATGAGGAAAAACCAGGGATGGGTCAAACGTGCCGCCGGGGAGACAGAGCGATTCGAAGCTTGTTTCAGCGGTCTGGCTTATGCGCCGCATCGTCACGATACTTATACGCTGGCCTTAACCACTGCTGGCGTGCAAAGTTTTCATTATCGCGGTGAACTGCGCCATTCATTGCCGGGCGAGGTAGTGATACTGCACCCTGACGAACTGCATGATGGTCAGGCCGGTACTGAAAGTCCGTTTGCCTATCGCGCCATCACTATTGATCCGGCCGAGGTGCAACAGGTTCTGCAAGGCGCAAGTTTACCGTTTTTGCCCGGCGGAGTGTCCAAAGCCCCGCATTTTGTCCGCATCGCCAGCGCGTTGTTAGCAGAGTTTAATCGACCATTGGAAATCTTAGAGCAGCAGGAGTTGATCTATTCATTTGCTTGCTGTTTGCAACAAAACACCGGGAACAGCATCCGGCATACCAAAGCCAACTACCAGGCAATGAACCGGGTTCGGCAATATATCGACGATATGATTGCCGTCGATGCCTGTATACCTGCCGAGATCACGTTGGATGAACTGGCGGTGATTTCCCAATACAGTAAGTGGCAGGTCACCCGGGATTTCAGGGCGCTATACGGCACCACGCCTTACCGCTACGTGATCCTGAAACGGCTGCAGAAAGCTAAAACCCTGATAGAGCGTGGCTTGCCGCTGGTTCAGGTCGCGATCAGTTGCGGCTTTACCGATCAGAGTCATCTGCACCGGCATTTTAAACAGTGTTTTGGCACTACCCCCAAGGTGTGGGCATCCTTACAGCAGCAGTGAAAAACGATAGCGGAGATAGTTTATGGATTTGTTAGCCGAATCAACAATGCTGGATATTTTGCAACAACGTTTTACAGGACACCCTGAGCGCCATCCAGACCTGAGCTGGCCACAAATACAGGCTAGGCTGCAGGCGGCACCGGCCAAACTTGAAGTGCTGGCGGCGATGGAATCCAGCGGCGGCGAACCAAATCTGCTGGCGGTGGATGCGCAAACCGGTGATTTGCTGTTTTGTGATTTTTCGGCCGAAAGCCCAAGTGGGCGGCGTAGTTTGTGTTTTGACCGCAAAGCGCTGGATGCACGCAAAGCCAATAAACCAGCTGGTTGCGTCAGTGAACTGGCAGCGCAGATTGGCATTGAGCTATTAAACGAACAGCAATACCGCTTATTGCAAAGCATCAAGGCGGTGGATCAAAAAACTTCCAGCTGGATTGCCACGCCGGCTGAAATCCGTAGCTTAGGCGGGGCGCTGTTTGGCGACCGGCGTTATGATCAGGTCTTTATCTACCACAATGGTGCTGATTCTTATTACGCCGCCCGCGGGTTTCGCGGGCTGGTGCGGGTGTAACCAGACCACAAGCTTATTTGAGCGCTGCTTGTGCCTGAATCGCCCGGCGGATTTGTGCTGCTTCCGGTGCGGTCAGAGTGCGGCTGTTGGCTTCGGTAAAAGCCGGATCGCGATAGAGTTTACGTAAGGCCGTATCGACGCGGCTGATAAATTCACGGCCTTGTGGGGTATTTGCGCACATCAGATGGCCGGTGGTGAATTGTGGCGCTTGCGCCAATGGGTAATGCCGGACTTTCAGTTCAGGGTTCTGTTGCAGGTAGGTCTGCATTTCTGTTGGGTAGAGCAAAATAAAGTCAGCGCGGCCAGCTTCAAACATCGCCAGAAAATGCTGGTAGTAGTGATAGGTCGAAATTGCCGTGATTTGACGGGACGGAATTTCAGCGATCGCCTGGTCCAGTGCATCACCAAATGAATAGTTTTTCGGGAGTACAAATTGACTCCGCGGATAGTGCTGCATCAGCTGTTTTAAGCTGCTGATCTGATTTTTTCCATTGAGCAGCGTTGCCGGCAAGGGGTCGGTATTGGCATGTTGGTAGAGCTGATAACCGAGGTAAAAATTAATCGGTAATGAAAACAGAAATTTGGCGGCACGCGTTTTACTTTTCACCCGGTTCAGGGAACACACCGGTAAACCTTGTTCCATCATCCGATCTGTACGGCCAATCGGTAGCTCGCTGACTGTGGGCGCATTACCTAAGGCTTTAAATAATAACAGGATAGTGTCGATATCTGCATAGCCGTCAGTGCTGCCACTGTTCAGCAGTGCCACAGATTCACTGTCAAAATGATGGATCTGTAGAGAGGGTGATGAGGGGGCATTGGCCCACACCGGCGCAGTGCCAATAAACAACAACAGTAGCCAGCAGCGAGAGAGCGTCATATTCATTCCCGGGCGATACCGTTAAAAGTCTGATGGTACTTCAAACCGGCGGTTTCCGGCAGTTTTTTATCGCCGGGAAGTGGGGGAAATCGATTAATCCGCTGCAAGCAGCACCAGTGTCACTAAAAGCCCGGCAATGCCCAGCTGACCCATTGTCAGCAGCGGTACAGCCATAGCCGGTAATGCCGGCACCAACGACAGCAACATGGCGTTGCCTGCCAGCAGCAGCACTGCAGCCAGCAGGCTGGCAGCGCTCAGGATCAGATAGCGGCGCTGTTGCCACAGCCAAAGCCGCAGCCGGAGTTGCCATTTCAGTTTCATCATCAGCTGTTTATCCTGTCGAGCGCTGCGCGCGCCTGTTTCATATAGGTTTTGACGCTGCCGAGCGGCAACTGTAACTGCTCGGCGATTTCGCTTTGTGAATAACCATAAAATTCAGCACAGACAAAGACTTGCTGCTGCACATCACTGAGGCACGCCAGCAAGGCTGCGGCGTCGCGCTGTTCGGCGCTGACGTCGGTATGGCTCTGTGCTTCGGGCTCGCTGTGGAACCAGCGTTGTTTCAGCCGGGCAAAAATGCCCTGCGCCCGTTTGGCCTGCAATAACTCATTGATGGCTATGCGTAACAGCCAGGTGGAAAACTCCGCCTGTTGCTGATACTGACCGATATGCAGGAAGGCTTTGACATAAGTTTCCTGCATTAAATCATCAACTTCAAACTTGCTGTCGCTGGATTTATACAACAAAAACGCCCGTAGCTTGCGCTCAAAGCGGCCAAATAGTTCATCAAAAGCCGCGTTGTCGCTACAGGCCTGCACAATAGCCACCAGCTGGTCGACCGATGCCTGTTGCAGTGCTTGCCGTGACTTTGGCGTCGGGGACACGTGCTTGGCTTAGAGCGGCCGCTGGCGGTCAAGCCGGGCCAGCAGTAAAAACGCCAGGCCAAGCAAGCCGGGAAGCATGGCGATGCCATACAACGCATCGTTTAAATCCAGATTGCCGCGCTGCGGGAAATCCGCCAGGTAAGAAAATGCCGCAATCGACAGTGCAACCGTCAGCAAAAAAATTCCTTTACGTACGTCGCGGTTGGTCGAGAACACCTGATTGGCCACTTCGCGGATAGTCTGGGGGGGCAGCGCTACCTGCTGCTGCAGCGTGCGTTCGATCATCTGCAAAAACAGCTGCTTTTTCTTGTACTTATAAAGCAATAACAACCCCAGCAGCGCAACCAGTGCGCTAAAGGAAATTAAAGGTACCAGGATCTCTGCCCACTCTTGTCCGGTCATGAGTTGTACTTATTTGCGTTGCCACAGTTCAGCGCCAAGGTACAACTGTGGCAGCAGTTGTTCAAGCACCGGGACATTGTTGTCGCCATTCATAAAAATCACATAGCCATTGCCGCTTTGCGGAAACAGCATGGCTGCGGTAGATACACCAGGGTCTTTGCCGGTATGCAGCAACAGGGCTTCGCCGGTCGAAAAGCCGGAAAAAATTTCCCAGCCAAGACCAACGCCATTATTGGTTTTGAGTGGAACCTGAAGGGTCTGCATTTGCTGGTACAACGCCGGCATCGCCTGTTGTTGGGCCAGCACAAACAGCAGAAACTTGCTGTAGTCTTCAACTGTGGTCAGCAGGTTGGCTGCGGCATTGGCAGTGGTATATTTTTCAATTGGCAGCAGCTGGCCTTTGGCATCGTGATTGCGGGCATAGCGCTGCTCGTCGACTGCTGGTGTCCAGTAAAAATGCGTATCTGTCATGCCGGCCGGCGTGAATACATATTGTTCTGCCAGTTGTTCCAGTGGCTGGCCAAATTTTGCTTCCAGCGCTTTACGCAGATATTCAAAGCCTTCGCCCGAATACTGATGCCTGGTACCGGGCTGAAACTGAAACTGCAGTTTTTTTGTCGGCTCCAGATAACGCCAGTTGGCAAAACCAGTCTGATGGGTGAGTACCAAGCGCGGCGTTAATAACAGGTGGCGCGGATCGGCTTGAATGTCCGGGTCGACCCAATATTGCGCCAGCTTTTCGTCGAGGCTGAGTTTGCCTGCGCCAACCAGACGCAAGGTCAGCAGGCTGACAATAGGTTTGGTCAGCGACGCCACTTTAAACAAGGTGTTGGCCGGCGCCGGCACGCCTTGTTGCAATTCACCATAGACCCGCACCGACTGCAGCTTGCCGCCGCTGATTAAACCCAGCCCCAGCGCCGGCACCTGATATTGTTTCAGTAAGCCTTCGATAAAGGCGGCAGACGGCTCTGTAATGGGGTTGTTGGGAGCGACGGCCACTGCTTCAGGCACGCTGACGACAGGCTCCTGATGGTCATAACTCAGTACGTCACTGAGTATCCAGTTTTCACCTTGTTTCAGCCAGACCGAAGTAAAGCGCGCTGTGCCGGTCAGCCGATCGGTTTTGCCGGGCTCACGCAGATAGAACTCATGTTCACCATGCTGGATAGCGCCGTACAGCGTTTGATCTTTGTATAACGGAAAAGTCCTTAAACTGCCGGCAACCAGTTTGCGGATAGGTTTATGTGCCGGGTCGCTACACAGGTGTTGCCGGGTGTTTTGCATAAAGAGTTGTTTGTCCTGAAAACCGCCGCGGTCATGATAAAACTTCAGGTTTGTACTGACATTGGCGTCGAGATAAGCCAAATCACACTGATTAAAACCGCGCTGGAAAAATTCTGCGTCTTTTTGACTGAGCTCTTGATGCAGCGCTGCCGGCGTCAGGTCTTCCGCTTTCGCGGTGGGTAACAGCGCCGCAACCAGCAGTGTGGCGGCGAGGGTTTTGACAGCAAGTTTCAGCATCGGTGGTTCCTCTTAAATTGGGTGAAGTTAA
>CAMLNG010000221.1 GCA_946481195.1 uncultured Chromatiaceae bacterium | reverse complement strand
CAACTTTAGGTCAACTAGTTGATTTCCGCCAACTTTTCTTATATTAGCAAGGATATCTGAAAAACGCACAACAGATTTAACTACAATTTCCAAATCGCGGCGAATTGCCGGGTATTTTGAGATTTCCTGTGCAGAAACAATGTGCTTGTCGCCAAAGGCCGCCAGCTCAAGTTCAAACAGGAAGGCTTTACCTTTAATACCGAGCTTACGTTCAGCTTCAGGATGCAGCGCACCCAATAAACCGACCTGCTGACCATTGCGCAGCAGCGCCGCCGTCTGGCCCGGATGTAAAGCGCTGTGCTCACCTTTGGCAAAGCTGAATTCATCAGCTGCGGAGGTTTTACTCAGCAGCGCTTCCACATCGCCTTTAACATCATAGAAATCAACGGCACGCTCAGCAATTGTCCAGTGCTCGTTGCCATAAGAACCAACGATAATACCGCCAATGACCGGCACCTGCCGTACACCGCCTTCTGCGGTGGCATCCGGGATAAATTTCAGGCCGTATTCAAACAGCCGGATGCGGTTTTGCTGGCGGTTCTGGTTGTACTGCACAGCCTGCAATAAACCAGGCCACAGGTTTAAGCGCATCGCGGACATGTCGGCAGAAATAGGATTTGGCAGCACTAATGCTTCAACGCCCGGGAACAGCACTTGTTGCACTTTCGGGTCAACGAAGGAATAAGTGATGGCTTCCTGATAACCGCGGTCGACCAGCAAATCACGTAAGCTGTGGACAGAAATATCCGCTTCGCGGTGGTCACGCATCGCCAGCGACGCCACTGGCGCCACGTTTGGAATGCTGTTGTAGCCATAGACCCGTGCCACTTCTTCAATCAAGTCTTCGCTGATAGCAATATCAAAACGATAAGTCGGTACTGTCACTTGCCAGCTGTCAGCTTGCTCGGTCACGGCAAAACCTAACCGAGTGAATATCTCGCTGACGGTCGCGGTGGCGATATGGATGCCGAGAATACGGTCCAGTTTCTGCCGGGTCAGGCTGATTTGTGCTGCTTTTGGCAGATGTTCATCGGATTTGGCTTCAACAATCGGGCCGGCTTCGCCGCCAACGATCTCCAGTAACAGCGCAGTGGCACGCTCCATCGCGGTGCGTTGCAATTCAGGGTCAACACCACGTTCATACCGGTGCGAGGCGTCTGTATGCAGGCCATATTGACGGGCGCGGCCGGCCATTTCCAGCGGCGCAAAAAACGCGCTTTCGAGGAAAATGTCACGGCTGTCTTTCGTCACACCACTGTGCAGACCACCAAAAATCCCGGCCATCGCCAGGGCTTTTTGCTCATCAGCAATGACTAAGGTTTGCGGATTTAAAGCCACTTCGCTTTCATCCAGCAGCACCAGTTTTTCTTCTGGATTGGCCAGACGTACGACTATACCGCCGTCGATTTTCGCCAGATCAAAAGCATGCATCGGATGACCCAGTTCCACTAACACATAGTTAGTGACGTCAACCACCGGATCGATAGAACGGATACCGCTGCGGCGTAATTTTTCTACCATCCACAGTGGCGTCTGTGCACCAACGTTGATGTTACGAATGACACGGCCTAAATAGCGCGGACAGGCTTTAGGTGCCTGCAATGTGATAGTGCGCGTTTCATCAATTGTTGGCGCGACCGCAGCAATAGCCGGTTTTGTAACATCGAGATTGTTCAGCACCCCGACTTCACGGGCGAGGCCCAGCATCCCCAGACAATCTGCCCGGTTTGGCGTCAAATCTACTTCGATGGCGTTATCGTCTAACTGCAGATATTCGCGGATATTTTTACCGAGTGGCGCATCCGCCGGCAGCTCGATAATACCTTCTGAACTTTCGGCCATGCCAAGCTCAGACAATGAACACAACATGCCATTGGACGGCTGGCCACGTAATTTAGCCGCTTTGATTTTAAAATCGCCCGGCAACACTGCGCCGACGGTGGCCACCGCAACTTTTAAGCCCTGCCGGCAGTTGGCGGCGCCACAGACGATATCCAGCAGCTCGCCGCTACCGATGTCCACTTTGGTGACCTGTAATTTGTCCGCTTCCGGATGACGGCCACATTCGACCACATGTCCTACGACGACACCGCTAAACACACCGGCGATCGCATCAATACCGTCTACTTCCAGGCCGGCCATTGAAATCTGTTCGGCCAGTTCCTGCGTTGATAACGCTGGATTGACCCATTCCCGTAACCAGGATTCACTGAATTTCATTGTTTTGCTCCGGCTTATTTAAATTGTTTTAAGAAACGCAGGTCATTCTCGAAGAATGAACGCAAATCGGTCACGCCATAACGCAGCATAGTCAGACGCTCCACGCCCATGCCAAAGGCAAAACCGCTGTAGACTTCCGGGTCAATCCCGACCGAACGCAGCACATTTGGATGCACCATGCCACAGCCCAACACTTCCAGCCATTTGCCGTTTTTGCCCATCACGTCTACTTCGGCTGAAGGCTCGGTAAATGGGAAAAATGACGGCCGGAAGCGGATCTGTAAGTCTTCTTCAAAATAGTTGTTCAGGAAGTCGTGCAAAATGCCTTTGAGCTCGGTAAAGCTGACATTTTTGTCGACCATCAGACCTTCAACCTGGTGGAACATCGGCGTGTGCGTCATGTCGTAGTCGTTGCGATACACGCGGCCTGGCGAGATGATTCGAAGCGGTGGCTGTTCAGTTTCCATGGTGCGAATTTGCACGCCTGAAGTCTGAGTACGCAGCATCAGCTTTGGATTAAAATAGAAAGTGTCATGATCAGCACGGGCCGGGTGATGCTCCGGGATATTCAGCGCATCAAAGTTGTGGAAATCATCTTCGATCTCCGGGCCATGTTTGACTTCAAAACCCAGTTCGCCAAAAAAAGTTTCGATACGGCGAATGGTACGGGTCACCGGGTGTAAACCGCCCTGCTCAATGCTGCGGCCCGGCAGTGTCACATCGATTTGCTCGGACGCCAGTTTTTGCGCCAGTACTGCAGCCTGCATGCCGTCACGGCGCGCATTTAATGCGTCCTGTACCTGTTGTTTCAGTTCATTGATTTGCGCACCCGCGACTTTGCGGGCTTCAGCGTCCATCGCGCCTAAAGATTTTAACAGCTCGGTGATGCTGCCTTTTTTGCCGAAATATTCGACGCGGACGTCTTCCAGCGCATTCACGTCAGCAGCATTGGCAACCGCCTGTAATGCGCTGTCTAAGATGGCAGATAGGTTCATGATTTTCCTCAGACCAGCCAGTTTGCTAAAACCGGTGATTTTACAACAATTTCGCCGCTTGTGGGCGCAGCCTGAAGAGGAAAATTTTAGCAAACTGTCGGAAAAAACCGCAGTTCAGCGCTCGGTGTCAGGGAAAGTGCTATTCAGCACATCTTTCACAAAAGGGATGGTCAGCCGGCGCTGATGCACCATCGAGGCTTTATCCAGAATATCCAGGGTGTCGACCAGCGCGCGGATATCCCGGTGTTGGCGGTTCAGCAGGTAACGTGCGACTTCATCCGGTAAATCCAGTCCGCGCACCCGGGCTTTTTGCTGTAGTAATTTTTGTTTGTCATCATCGCTTAAAAGCCGCAGCTGAAACACAGTACAGGCCTGTAAGCGTGAGACTAAATCCGGCAACGTAAAGCCAAGCGCTGTCGGCTGGTCGTCAGCGACGATAATCAGCTTTTTGCCATGCTCGGCCAGGCGGTTGTACAAATCAAACAGCGCCACCTGCCAGTGTGAATCACCGGCCACTGCGCCGATATTATCCAGGCAAACCAAATCAAGTTGCTCCAGATTATCCAGCATCCGTGGGCTGTACTGTGCAAATTCATCAAGCGCCAGCAATTGGCTGGTCAGACCCAGCTCCTGCGCCTGTACACAAGCCGCATACAACAGATGCGACTTGCCACTGCCCGAGGCGCCAAAGACAAACACCGGCGGCTGCGGCTTGCCGCTATTTGCCGTTTCTGGCTGAAGATACTGGCGGATATAAGCGACTGCCGGGCTGCTGTCGGCACCATAAAAACTGTGCAGAGTTTCATCATCCGGCAGAGTCACTGCCAGCGTAAACTGCGTTGGCTGCATCACGGTTTGCATTATTGGCGACGGAACAAATAACGGCTGCTCATAACCAGCGGCATACTGGCAGAATTCGCTGCGCCTGACAGAGGCAACGCGGGATCTGCGGTAACCACAGCCGGCTCAGGCTGTCCGCCCGCTAAAGCTGCTTCCATCGCCGCTTCTGCGTCGGTCAGTTCGCCAGTGCTCTGTGCAGACGACGCCGGGTTTTCACCTGCTGTTACTTCGCCTGGCTGGCTTGCGCCGGCATCAGATGTCCCGGTCTCAGGCGTCACAGTGTCAGGTGCTGCAGCGTCTGGCTGTGGCGTCAGTTCTTTGACCAGACTTAAGGCACGGTAAAACTCATCGGTACTGGCCGCAAGTTGTAGCTGCAACACGGCCTGTCCGGCCTGATATTGCGTGAGCTGATGATCACGCACGGTCAACATGCTGCTGAATAATTGCCGCAGCGCGACTAAATCACTCAGGCTGCTGACCCCATCAAAGGTTAGTTGCAGGCTGCTCCCGGCAGTCGCGTTATCAGCGCTGATCCGGACGGCATAACGGGCGGCCTGCGTCGAGGCCAGCTCCGCACAGAACTGCTGCGCCAGCAGCATCGCATCTGCATTGAGCAGCTCTTTACTTTGTACTGCGCCATCCACCAGTTGCTGCCACGTCAGGCGGAACTGCACCAGGCCGCTCGCGTCTGTCAGCTGATCAAACAACAGGTTGTACACTTCAGTGGCCTGATAACGGCCAGACGCCTGTTGCAGTAATGCCCAGTCGCCGCCCCAGCTCGCCGCTTCATTGACCAGCGCACTGTCGGTTTCATCGTATAACGGGAATTGCAGGCTCAGGCCATAGCGGCTGGCTTGTTGCAGCAGCGCCTTACGCAGCGGATGATCAGGGCTTAACACAAACTGCGGTGTCTCGACCGGCCGCTCGGTCAGCCATAACAACACATCAGGCCGACGCGGCCCCCACACCGGAATTTGCTGGCTTTGCAGCAAGCGGGTAATTTTCTGTCCGTCCAGCGTGACTAATAACTGCGGCTGGCCGTCCTGCTGCACCTGCTGAAACTGCACCACATACTGACCGCTATTCTTCAGTGCATCCGCGATCCCAGCCTGGCTCAGTACCGCATCACCACCGGTCAGTTTCAGCAAAACATCCTGCAGTGCCTGCTTTTGCCACTGCGCCTGGTTTTGTCCGGCTGCAACTCTGGCCTGATACAAATCGGTCAGCTCCGCCGCTTTTACCTGAGTGCTCAGCAAAGCAGACACCAGCAAAACAGCTTGAAGCAGACGCTGTGTACGACCAGGCGTAGTAGAGGTTGGCATGATAAAAACTCCGCTGATTCAGACCAGTGTGCAACGCACAGCCTGGCGCTGGTCGGTTGTGTATCGACAACGGCGACCGGCTGGAACAAAGTAAGCATATTGTGCCGCAAAACACTGCGGTTTTACCAAAAAACAAAGCGCAAAGTCAGAGACTTCGCGCTTTTATCTGTCACCGGAAACTCTGTTTAGAGTTCCAGTTTGCCCTGACGGATCGCTGCGGCAAAGACTTCATACACAGCATCTAAAGTGGTTTGATCCAATACTTTGCCGTCTTTATCCTTGATCTTAATCGCAGTGCCTTTGTCAGTTTTACTCAGTGATAACTGATACTCGCCGGCGGTCAGCGGCAACTCTGGCAGATCTTCATCCCCCCAGATGCTGTCCCAGAAACCTTGTTCGGCTTTGACGTATTTCACGTAGTACACATAATCCGACTGGTTGAGGTCTGTTACTTCCAGCCCAACTTTTTCCAGCAACAGCTCAAGCTGCGACCAGGCCACGTCAATCGGCTGAGTCGTCAACATCACAGGTTCCTGCTTGTCGTTGACGGCGCGGGTCAGCAGTACATCCGGTAACTTGGCTTTGGCTTCTCGGATTGCCGCCAGCTCAACAGTGGCAATGTGGTCAATAATCCGGTTTAAAAAGTGCACTTCTTCCCGGCGCTGGCTGATCGGAGTCAGCTTTTGCGTCTGGTCAGTGTATTTATGCTCCAGCAATTTGACCTGCACTGCGATAGTGCGGCCGTGGCTGCGCGGCTCTAATTGCACGCTGAACTTACTTTGCTGGGTTAATTCCTGACCTTTCCACAACCACCAGCCGGTTTCCTGATATTCGCTGACCCAACCGGTCTGCCATTCCAGCTGTTTTGGCTGGCTGACTTCAATAGTATTTTTTGTGAAATAGCCGCTGATGTTGGTCTGTAAATAAGGCATCAGGTCGCCGGTGAACTCGGAGCGCTCAAACCAAACCCGTGCTTCTTTTTCTTCTTCTTCCACCCGCGCATTGGTTGCTACCGCGAGGACCTGCATCGGTGCCCGCAAGTCCATTTGTTCAGGTGTAACCCCAGCAGCGACTTTGGCCGGTAAATCGTACTGTCCTGGTTTTTTTGGCGCTTTTAAGCCGGCCGGAA
>CAMLNG010000220.1 GCA_946481195.1 uncultured Chromatiaceae bacterium | reverse complement strand
AACGCCGGCAGGCCTAATCGGCGCTCAGCGCCTTTTTTTCGTGGTACAGCGCATTGCGTTTTTTCATGATGCGCTGTAGCCGACACAAGTCCGCTTGACAAGTTTCGCTGTCCCCAATCATGCTGTGTAACGCTTTTCCGCTACCGGCTGCTTTGACCCTGCAGCCAGTGAAAAGCCAAATCTGATTCCACCAGCTGTGTTATCAAATCGCGTTTTATCCGGTCTCATTTGAAGAAGGCAGGGGCGATTTATGCTGTATCCAATCATGCATGCAGTCGGCAGCACCGTGTATTTCATGTTGTTTCTGCTGTTTTTATGCGCCCGGCTGGTGCCGCGCACCAACCCCGGCATCACCTGTTGGGCCTTCGCCGCGCTCGCCGCCTGCTGTGCCCGCCTTGCCATGTTATTGCTGCCAACCGAAACCGACGCCGCCTCTGGTTTGCTCTGGTATGGCGTGTTTATCGCGCTGGAAAAGTTGTTGTTATTACTCGGCGCTTTCCGGTTTTTTGGTGCGGTGTTGCTGCCGGGCGGTGGGATGATCACTGACCGCTGGCTTTACAGCGCTGTCGCTTTATTGCTTGGCTGGATCTTCGCTTATGGCCATCTTGGGTTACCCCGGGTTATCTATGATTCAGGCCTCGCAGTTTTTAATATGCTGGCGCTGTTGTTACTGGCACTGGCGGTCTACCGCAGCCGCATCCGGCTGCCGCACTGGCTGAAATCCGGCATTGTCAGCGTCGCGGCCCTGCTGGCACTGCACTGGCTGTTGATAGTGCCCTTGTATCTGTGGTTATTGCCGGACTGGCGCCAGCAAGGTTTTGTGTTTGGCACTGTATTGGCTATGGTGCAATACCTGCTGATCCTGAGCACTGTCATAGTGCTGTTTTGCCGCCGCCTGACCGAATCCGAAGCCAAAGCGCTGGAGCTGGCTTATCAGGACCCTTTAACCGGCCTTAGCAATAAAAGATATGTCGACGTGTTGTTTGGTCAGGCGCTGCAGCTGGCGAACCGGCCGCATCAGGCCTTAGCGGTGTTTTATATCGACCTCGATAACTTCAAACCTATTAACGACAGCGCGGGCCACAAAACCGGTGATTTAGTGCTGCAGGAAGTGGCGCGCCGGCTCAAAGCCTGTTTACGCAGCACCGACATTTGCGCCCGCATCGGCGGCGACGAATTTGTCGTGATCGCCACCCAAATCGAACAGGAACAGCATGTGCTGGAGATCGCTGAGAAGCTGCTGAAGCAGATGCAACAACCGGTGGAGATTGATGGCCACAGTTATGAGCTCGGCGCCAGCATCGGCGTCAGCCTGCACCCACGCCACGGTCAGGAACTGGCCGAACTGCTGGAAAAAGCCGACAGCGCCATGTATCAGGTGAAACAACAAGGCCGCAACGGTTACCGGCTCTACAGCGGCGAAGAACGGCGGGGGTGAACGACATGTTTTCACCAATGTACGCCACGTGGTTTATGTACGGCGACGCTGGCGCTTGCCGTACCTACGGATTTTTGCTCTGGTAGGTACGGTAAGCGCGAGCGCCACCGTACGAACTGGCCGCCTTCATCCGCTTGCTCCGCCGCTTAATGCCGCATAAGCTGCGTTTATCACTGCCACAAAACAACACCCGATGACCGCGTCCACCCAGCAAATCCAAACAGTTTTACAACCGCAACTGCAGCAATCGTTGCCGGGTTTTCAGCAGCGCGCCGCTTGCACTCAGTTGCAGCCCTGGGTGCAGTTGTACTGGTCGTTGCGCATACCGGCGGACAGTGGTGAGGTGCCAAGCCATGCGCTGTATCCGGACGGCGGCAGCAATCTGACTATTGAATTTACCGCCGGCCAGCTGCCCCAAGCCTGGCTGCAGTATGCGCCAAAGCTGACGCACAGCCAGTTCCGCGCAGGTCAGCAGTTGCTCAGTGTGCGCTTTCAGCCGACCGGTGCTTTCCAGCTGCTTGGCATCAGTCCGGCCGAACTCACGTCGCCGCAGCTTGACCTGCAACTGGCCAATATAGCGGGGCTAGCTCAATTGCTGGACCTGTTAGCTGACCAAAGCGACGTCGCAGCGCAGCTGAATGCCATTGAATGCTGGTTACTGGGTTTGGCCGAAGCCATCATCTCTGGCCAACAGCTTGTACTGCATAGTCTGCAGCTGCTACAGCAGCCGGCGGCGGATTTACAGCATTTATATCAGCAGTTACCCAAAAGCCGGCGTCAGTATGAACGGCGCTTTAAGCTGGAAACCGGTTTGTCACCGGCGCAATTACAGCTGATGCTGAAGGTGCGGTTGGCGCGGTTTATCCTCAGCCAGAACCCGGCTGCCGAGCTTGCCAGCGTGGCGCAGCAGGCCGGCTTTTACGATCAGGCCCATCTGCATCTGCATTTTTATCGCCTGACCGGCCAGACGCCGGGCCAGTATAAAAAACGCAAGATGTCGCAAATCTCCAATTCTGCCCGCTAAGCAATTTATAGACTGAGCACCTCAACCAATGGAGGTGTTTATGTCAGAACGTATCAGCCGGACTCAGGTTTACAAAATGCAGCCGGCGCTGCTGCAACATATGATGGCTTTGGCCAAAGCGACTGAAGCGTCCGGCTTGCCGCACAGCTTAATTCACCTGATTAAACTGCGCGCATCGCAACTCAACGGCTGTGCTTTTTGCCAGCATATGCATGCCGGTGAAGCACGCAAAGACGGCGAGCTGCAGCAAAGGCTGGATGTATTGCCGGCCTGGCGCGAAGTAGGTGGGGTGTTCACACCGGCCGAACAGGCCGCGCTGCGCTGGACCGAAGCGCTAACGCTGGTGGCGCAACACGGCGTGTCAGATGCTGATTTTGCTGCGGTTGCGGCAGAATACAGCGACGCGCAAATTCTGGATTTAACCGTGATGATCACTATCATCAACAGCTGGAACCGCATCGCTGTGGGCTTTCACTTTCAGCCGGATTTTTAACCAGGGGAATTTTTCATGCAGCAAACCAAGATCTTCACCACCACCGCCGGCCGAACCCTGTTTTCCCTGCTGCTCATGAGCCTGTCGGGTTTAGCCAGCGCCGCAGAACCGGCTTATCGCGAAGTTCCGGCGTATCGCACCGTACCGCTGCAGGCGTTTCCCGGGGACAAGGTGAGCAACCTGACTAGCTTAGATGCCAGCAAGCCGGTGTATATCAAAATGTGGGCAACCTGGTGCCAGCCCTGTATGCAGCAAATGCCGCATTTTCAGAAGCTGTATCAACAGTTTGGCGACAAAGTGAATTTTGTCGCGGTGAATATCGACATCAACGAAGCGCCAGCGGATATCCGGCAGGTGGTCAACAAGTTTGGCCTGACTATGCCGGTATGGCGCGATGTGGAAGGCAAGCTGGCGGTGCAACTGGGCCTGGTCGGCACACCATTTTCAGTGCTGCTGAATACCGCCGGCGAACAGGTATACAGTACTCATGAGTCGGACCAGGCGCTGGATGGCTTTCTCGCTCGGTTAGCCCAAGGTCAGCAGTTGCCGCCGGCATCCAGCGAAACCCTGAGCGCCGCGGCCCAACAACAACGGCTGCAGCCATTTTTAACCGGTGAGCATCTATTGTTTATCAGCGCCACCTGGTGCGACTGGTATTTAAAAGAGTCGCGGCCGGCGATGTCGGCGCAGTGCCAGCAGGCGCAACAGCAATTAAACGCGTTGGCGGCTAAGTTTCCCAAAGTGCGCTGGACCGGCATCGTCAATCACCTGTGGACTGACGACAAAGCCTTGGCCGAATTTAATACGCTGTACAAGATGCAGGTGCCGTTTCAGATTGACCACCATGGCGTGTTATTTCAACACTTTAACGTGCGGCAAATTCCGGTATTGTTAAAGGTCGCGAATGGCAAAGTGTTGCAGGAAATCACTGATTTCAGCAACCCGGCTCAGGTAATGAGCCAGCTGGCGGCCCGTTAACTGCTGAACTGCAGCGGCATTGCCGGGGTTTAGTGGCTGGTACTGACATAAGGCCCGCACTGCTGCTCGAGTTGTGGCAGGCGTAAATCCTGCTGCGGGTTGAGTGCTGGTGCCGGTGTGATGCCGCTGCCGGCACCGGCTTTCTGCAATAGCAGCGCCGCGTTTTGCACCAGCCCCGGAATACGCAAAGGCGCCGCCAGTTGCTGCAGCTGTTGCAGATCTGCCGGCGGTACAGGCCGCGTGGTCTGACGCAAGGCCTGCAGCAGCGCCAGGTAGTGCTGTAATTCGGCCGGCGCTTTTTTATCGATAGTGCTGTTGATACTGCGGGCATAGCGGTCATACGCCAGCCAGTCCTGTTGCGACACCACCACCGTCAATAAATTCAGCGACGCCATCTGTAATGAATACAGTTCCTGCAGCTGGGTATAACCATACATTGCCTGGCGTAACTGCTTCAGGGCTGGTTGGTACTGCTGCTGACGCCACAACACCAGGCCAAGGTTATTTTGCAGTAACGCTGCCAAGGAGGCTTGTTTGTAGACCCTTGCCGCCGTCAGACTCCGCTCGAAATAGGTTTTCGCCTGGGAAAAATCGCCCTGTATGTAGTGGATTTGGCCGAGGCTCATGTCAACCCGGGCCTGATCCACCGGCGGCAAATCAAAGCGGGCGCTGCATTGGTACCAATAATATGCCGCCGGATACTTCTGCTGCATAAAATTGACGAAACCAGCAGTCTGTAACAACTCGGTTTTACTCAAGCCGGCGGACAGCAACTGGTCAGCCTGACGCAAATGCTGTTCAGCTTTAGCAAATTGCCGCAGCCGGGTGTAGGCAATGGACGCCAGCAGTAGCCAGTCGCGCTGATGCCAGGCCGGTGTGCTGCTGAGTTCCGGCAACTGCTGTTCAAACAGTGCCGCTGTCTCCGCTGGATTTGTCAGTGCCGCGGCACGGGCTTTGTCTAAAGCCTCCATCGCATCGGATGAACAGGAGTGAAGCAGCCACAAGGCCAGCAGGATTTTTTTCATTGCGCCTCTGCTATTGGACAAAGCGGGGACAAGGGCAGGCCGCGTATCTTGCCGTAGCAGGCCCGCCGGCGTATTGAAAAAAATAGCAGACAAGTTGGCATACTGTGCAAGCCAGGAGCGTTCCGTTAATCTGAGGCATGACAATCGGCAAATCAGGCTATCCAGATGCAAACAACGACCGGTACCAGCTCTGGCGGCAACTGTTTATGTGGAGCGGTAACCGTTGAAATTCAGCTGCCACAGCCGGCATCAGCCTACGCGCCACGCCGCTGCGACTGCGACTTCTGCACCAGCCGCAACCTGCAGTATTTATCCGACGCCAAAGGCCAGCTGCAGATCTACAGCCCCAAGCCACTGCAACGACTCCGGCAAGGTTCAGCACAAGCCGAATTCCTCGCCTGCAGTCACTGCCACACCGTCGTCGCAGTCTGCTACCGCGAAGCAGAGATCTGCGTCGGCGCCGTTAACGCCAGCCTGTTGCAACCACGCAGCCAGTTCGCTGAAGCGGTGACAGTGCAACCCAAATTATTAGCGGCAAACACCAAAACCGAACGCTGGAAACAGCTGTGGACGCCGTTGGTGGTGGAGGAGGGCGAACGAGGTTACTGAGGGGAATCGTTGGGTTATTCTGCTTATGATGTGAGTAGATTGAAATTTATGGCAGATCGCCAGATTGTGTTTTACTGATTTGTTGAGGTTTCTACACAATGATAGCTATCGAAGAACTTGAATGGATTAAAGGGCTTAAGGCTGGGTTTGCGTTGTTTAACGCGCAACAAAAAGAGCAGTATTCTTGGTTAGCCAAAACAGACGAAAACTACGTTTTTACTGCAGAGCTTGATCATAAAGAAACAGCTCACAATCAATACGACCATATCGAAGGGTCTTTTCATAAGTTAGTGCGAGGTTTTAGCGTTGAACACGGTGACCATCGAAATAGCATTCGCCATGCGCAAGAGCTTTACGATGCCGTGAATGATGCATTCATGAATCAACTACAATGCCGTTTGTTATTGGTCACGGGGACTCAGTTTGGAAATACATCTGGCGGTGTAAAAGCTGCCGCCGATAGGGGATTTTGGGTCGTAACGCATTTCGCTGGATCTGTAAATGAAGGATTTAGCTTTCGGTTGAACCGGTTGTAATACTGATTGAAAGCTCCTGGAGAAAGCGAAAACCCGCATTCAAGATTACTTTAGGGCGAAAGCATTGCGCTCACTCAGATCCAGTTTTAAATTGGATTGATACTTATTTGATCCTGACACAAGACCCGATATGACCTCAGAACCAAAATGGCTGACGAGTACCGAAGTACGTCAACTTCTTAAAATCAGTGGTTGTGAGCTGATGCATCGTCGCGAACATGGCGAGTTCATCTTTAAAAAAGTAGGGAATGCCTATTTATATCAAGTCCCTGCACAACTGCTCAGTGGCAAAGATGAAGCCATCACAACTTCCAGTCCCCGCTGATTTTTGCAGCCGCTATTTTCAATACCAAGACTTACTGTGTTGTGGTGAGACCTGGCAATTACATCGCCCTGATAACACCCC